>NZ_LWFE01001389.1:0-9396 GCF_001635675.1 Oleiphilus sp. HI0061
GCTCTTCCGTCGAAAACCATGAATCCAGCTCATCTCGACTTAAATAACTGACAAAGTACTTTCCTTGCGACTGATCTATATCAGAAACCAGCACCTCTGAAGCTTTAAGCGCTTTACCTACTTCTCTCCATGACCGAAGGTAACTAAGGTTTAGCTTTAGGTACTTTCCGCCTTGATCATCTTCTAGCAAAAAAACACGTGGTTCACCACTAATGTCATTTGCAAGTAGGGAGTGTCTATTTCGCTGGACATCTGAACTAACAAACTCGCCAACCGCATTTAGTATCTTTGTTTCAACCTTAGGTAAAGATGCAGCCTTACTCCATGAGGCTTCAGTAAGAACACCTCCCGCTGGCACTAGCTTCACCTGTAGCTCGGCAGTATTGCGCCTAACACCTTGAAGTAAGTTTGCCAGTAAAGCAACCTGCCCTGTCATCCCGGACTCACGCACAAGCTCATACAACGGTGAGCTTTCGGCAATAGCCTGAGTCATTACATAACCCTGCTGGATTAACTGCTGGCTAGTTTTTACGCCCTGCTCTTGCCAAAAAAAATCGAGCATTGGCCAAACTTTTCCTGGCGAAGAGTACAAGCGCAGCCAGGTCTGATCTTCAATTGACTCAACCAAATATGGATCTGCACTTAAAGCTGCCGTAGCATTTGGAGGTTTAGGTAGCTCATAACCCTCCTGATCAGAACTGGCCGCTTTACGATCAACGTTCGGAATAGGATAACGAGAACCAATTTTTAGATCTGAATACCCCTCCGGCACAGTAATCCTTTGGCTTGTCTCAGCAGCATTGTACTCCCCAGATCTGTCTTTGATCAGCCCACATGCCGTTAATGCGAAAGCAGAAAAAACCAGTAAGGCCCGACGGGCAATAATTTTAATAGTTATATCACTCATCAAATCAGTTTTTTCGCTGTTAACGCAGACTCTACTTGCGAATGATATTGTTTGCTTAGCTCAGTCAATGGCAAGCGAATACCTGAGCCAATCAGACCCATTCTATTTAACGCGAACTTAACAGGTATGGGGTTAGCTTCAACGAACATTGCTTCGTGAACTGACGCCAACTGATCATTCAAAGTTTGAGCTTGCTCAGCCTTACCATCAAGCGCTAGGCGACAAAGCTGACTCATCTCAGCAGGAAGTACATTAGCTGTAACTGAAATATTGCCTTTGGCACCCGCCAAGATCAACTTATAAGCAGTTTCATCATCACCCGAATAGACCGGCATTTTGCCATTTAAGGACTTGATGAGTTCACTGCCACGAGCAATATCACCTGTGGCGTCTTTAATGCCGACAATATTAGGTACATCAGCTAAACGAAGAACCGTCTCGTTCTGCATATCAACAACTGTTCGACCCGGTACGTTGTAAAGAATCTGATCAATTTCTACTGCTTCAGCAATCGCTTTATGATGAAGGTATAGGCCTTCTTGAGTAGGCTTGTTGTAATATGGCGCCACCAGCAAGCATGCATCAGCACCAAGCTTCTTAGCTTCACGCGTGAGTTCAATAGCCTCTGAAGTAGAGTTTGCGCCTGTGCCAGCGATAACAGGAATTCTTCCAGCAATACGTTTAATTATATGATCGATAACGCTGCAATGCTCTGCAGGGTCGAGCGTTGCAGACTCACCAGTGGTACCAACAGCAACAATAGCATTAGTTCCTTTTTCGACATGGAAGTCCAGCAGGGAATCCAAACGTTCCCAATCAAGACTTCCGTCTTCAAACATGGGCGTTACCAGGGCAACAATGCTGCCTTCAATCATATTGATCTCCAAGAAAATATCTGCGCACTTTTTACTCAAAAACAGATACTGAAACGGTACAAAGTAAAAACAATCGCGTATGTTAATGCCGAGATGGTTTTTTCACAAGTAAACATGCCTTACTATATGGCAAAGAAACAAAAATATCGTCCAACAACCCACTCAACTAAGGCGAAATTATGGGCAATACAGATCACAAACCAAACTTTTTGGTTATTTCTTCTATTGGCACCGACAAGCCAGGTATCGTTAATGAGCTAGCAAAAGCCTGCTCGACCAACCAATGCAATATCATAGACAGTAGAATGACAGTGCTCGGGGGCGAATTCGCCGTGATAATGATGGTTTCCGGCGCTTGGGATGCTATAGCAAAACTTGAAGCGAGCCTACCAGCACTGTCCGAGTCACTTGGTCTTACCACCACTGCGAAGCAAACACAGCAGCGGGACAGCCACCCTGCACTAGCGTATACGGTTAGCGTTGTTGCATTGGATAACCCGGGTATCGTTCACGAGATTGCACAGTACTTTTCCTCTCAGAATATAAACATTGATGATTTGCAAACCGGAACCTACAGTGCCCCGCACACCGGTACACAAATGTTTAATCTATCAATGACAATTCGACTGTCAGCTGATACTCACATTGCTAGCTTGAGAGATGAGTTTATGGACTTTTGCGACGAACGTAACCTCGACGCGATCATTGAACCTTTGCGCTAGCAAACTTATTTAACTTAACACTACACAGCAACTAAGGGCTACGCATAAAATGGTAACTTTAAACGAAAAGGTCGGTGCCTTCACTGCCGCAGCAACGTCAGAAACAGAGATAACGAATGACAGCTTAAAGGGCAAAAATACGGTTATTTATTTTTACCCAAAAGACAACACGCCAGGCTGCACAACTGAAGGCCAGGAGTTCAGGGACTCAATTAAAGAATTTGAAGCCTGCAACACTCAGATTCTAGGTGTTTCAAGAGACTCTATGCGCACTCACGAGAACTTTAAAAAGAAACATGAATTCCCTTTTGAGTTAATCAGTGATCCGGAAGAAGAATTTTGTAAGCTTTTTGACGTAATTAAACTTAAAAAGCTTTACGGCAAAGAATATATGGGAATTGAACGCAGCACCTTTATCATCAATGCAGAAGGCACTCTTGTTAAGGAATGGCGCAAAGTAAAAGTCAAAGGCCATGTTGCTGAAGTACTCAAGGCTTGCAAAAGTCTCTAGTCAAAAGAAGTGGCGCCATAACAAGCGCCACTATTACTAAATTTCGCTAGTTTAGATAGAAGTTTCTACTCCCCCTCTTCTTGGCCAGGCAGTGACAACAGCCTTTATCATCGTAGCCAGAGGGATGGCAAAAAACACGCCCCACACCCCCCAGATACCACCAAAAAATAATACCGATACAATTATTACCGCTGGGTGAAGATTAACAACCTCTGAAAATAGCAATGGAACTAGAACGTTTCCATCGATCACCTGAATCACCAGAAAAATTAGCATGACGTAGTAAAACTCTTCATGCAGGCCAAATTGGAATAAGGCAATGAGCGCTACGGGTATTGTCACCAATATGGCACCAATGTAAGGAATAACAACAGATAAGCCAACCAGAATAGCCAATAGAGCCCCATAATTAAGACCCATAAAAATAAAGCCAATATATGTTGTTCCACCTACAACCGCGATTTCAACAAACTTTCCTCGAACATAGTTTGCGAACTGGAGATTCATCTCCTCCCAAACCTGAGTCATTAAGCGCCTATTCTTGGGCAAGATACCGACAATAGAGTTAACGATTGAGTCTCTGTCTTTAACAAAGAAAAAAACCAACAAGGGCACGACAATCAAATAGATCATAGCCGTGATAAACACGGGAACACCCTCAATAGATTGTGACACTAACCACTGACCGAAATTAGCAACCTCTCCTGTAGCCTGCTGAACTAAGGCATCAAGCTCCGATATAGTAATAATATGAGAATAATCTTCTTGTAGGGTAAAAATATGAGATTTAAGATTGTTAAGAATATTGGGCGCATCTCCGACCAACGATGAGAGCTGTCGCCATACCAACGGCATTACCGAAAATATAAAACCGAACACTACCCCTAGGAATAATATATAAGAACTGTAAATCGCAGCCTTATTGTTCATTCCCTTGGACACGAGATAAGCAATAAAGCCTTGAAGCACATATGCGAGGATAACGCTGGCAATAACCGGCGCCATAATGTCGCCCCAAAGCGATATAAACACCAAACTTGCGCCGATTAAAATCAAAAGCACAACAGCTTCTTCGTCTGAAAAATATCGGTCAACCCAAGACCGTAATACCTGGAGCATAAATTTGCCTAAAAGAGGTTTGAAACCGGACACTTACTAAAATCAATGCCCATAAATTAGAATACTAAGCGGGAATGAAACGCCTTAGCGCTTAATAATATAGTACACAAAGCGCGACGATTCTAAGTCTTCTTCAGAAGATTCGATTAACTCATGAGCTGTTAAAGCTATAAACGAAGCGAAATCCCTAACGGAGCCCTTATCAGTGGCGATCACTTTGACACATTCACCAGCCGACATCTTATTTAATTGCTGTTTAGCTTTGAGCAACGGCATCGGACAGGCCTCACCAGAAGCATCTACTAAATAATCGAATTGCATAACTACCTATCAATAAAAACAAAACCCAAGGAAAGAACATCTTATAGCAGCGACAGGAGGTTATACAAGCTAATCTCAGACAGCTGCCACCCTAGTTCATTCTGACAAAGTATTCACTTGCATCTGCTCCGAATTCGGCCTATATCTAAGAACCTAACACACCATACAATACAATCGAAGATGCCACGACGACAAAGCCTTAGCTTTTTACTACTCTGCTTACTAATATCGAGCACTCACGCAGACTCGAGCACTGATACAATCCCTAGCCTTGGCAATAGCTCGTCAAACCTCGTTTCAATCCAGCAAGAAAAAGCCCTAGGCAACGCTTGGTTGCGCACATTTAGACGCCACACCCAAGCCTATGATAATCCTTTAGTCACCGAATACCTCACCAACCTTGTATATAAACTCGCGCCAAACTCTGCCGTAATCGATCGCGACTTCACCATTACAATTGTCGACAATCCAAGCCTAAATGCCTTTGCAGTACCTGGTAGCATTATTGGCGTAAACGCAGGGTTATTCTTTAACGCCAATACCGAACAAGAATTTGCATCCGTTATTGCTCACGAACTCGCCCACCTCAGCCAACGACACTACGCCCGCATGCTCGAACGACAAAAGCTCGCGGCGCCACTGACACTCGCCGGCTTTCTGGCAAGCGCAATTATTGCTGCGACAGCTGGTTCAGAAGCTGGCGTCGCTGCACTGGCAAGCACTCAGGCACTTAGTGCAGAGAAACAACTAAAGTTTTCACGCAAAAACGAACAAGAGGCTGACCGCCTAGGTATTAAGATTTTAGCAAACTCAGCTTTCGACCCGCGAGCAATGCCAAAGATGTTTGAACGCATGTACAAACAAACAGGGCTCAGAGCAGAGAGCCTCCCAGAATATCTATCAACACACCCTCTGTCCGATACGCGAATTAGTGATACGCGAGGGAGGGCTGAGCAGTACCCCAGAGCACGCTATCGAGATGACATTGACTTTCACTTTAGTAAAAACATGATCATTAGTGACTATGCGGAATCCAGGCAAGCTGCAGTTGAATACTTCAACAATATTCTGCAAAAGGGTAATACGACACAAATTAGTACCGCGACATTTGGCCTTGCCTATGCTCACCTAAAAACCAAGCCCCTCAAAACGATTGAGCTTCTGGAAAAACTATTAGAGCAGTATCCTAACCAGATATCGATCAACACCATCTATGCGCAAGCATTATCCAATGCCAGCCGCCACACCGATGCAATCAGCACCCTTGAGCAACAATTAAGCAGGAACCCTCACAACTACTCTTTATCTCGAGCGCTGGCAAAAGCGTATCTTGATGCAAACAAAATTAAGGAATCGAATCATCTACTCACTAAAATGAGCCTACGTTACCCTGAAGACCCCGAGATTTGGTACTTACTTGCTGAGGTAGCGGGGCTCGCTGGTGATATCGCGCATTTGCACCAAGCACGAGCAGAATATTTCTACCTTACCGCTAGAATGAATCAAGCTATCGAGCAGCTTAGCCTTGCCTTGAAAAAAACCACAAGTGAGCTTGATGAACTTAAGATCCAGTCAAGACTGGACCTCTTCTATGCCATCAAAGAAAACCCGCTGTTTTAAACGCGCAAACAGGGTGAATGGAAAGCCAAAGTTATTTACAACGTAGCTGAGAAGTCTAGCATTCTCTGAAGGGACTTAAGTGCACCAGCTCTTAATTCGGAGTCGACCTCTACTTCGCCACTCCCCTCACTTAATGCCAAGTACATATTTTCCAGGTCGTTCATTGCCATCCACGGGCAATGTGCACAGGATCGGCAGGTCGCTCCAGAACCGGCAGTGGGCGCTTCGATAAAGACTTTCTCAGGCGACAACTGCTGCATTTTATAGAAGATACCGTTATCTGTAGCGACGATAAATTCTTGATTCGGCAACTCTTGCGACGCTTTGATAAGCTGAGTCGTTGAACCGACCGCATCAGCAAGTTCAACCATACTTTGCGGAGATTCCGGATGCACAAGTACCGCGGCATCAGGGTAAACCTTCATAAGGTCCTTTATACCCTGCCCCTTAAACTCCTCATGAACAATACAAGAACCCTGCCACATTACCATGTCAGCCCCTGTTTGCTTCTCTATGTAGTTACCTAAATGCTGATCAGGCCCCCACAGTATCTTTTCACCACGTTTATCAAGATAACTTACAAGCTCTAAGGCCATGCTTGAGGTGACTACCCAATCTGCACGGGCTTTAACAGCGGCGGACGTGTTAGCGTAAACAACGACAGTTCGATCAGGGTGCTGGTCACAAAATTCTTCAAACTGTTCAATCGGGCAGCCAATATCTAGTGAGCAAGTCGCTTCGAGCGTTGGCATTAGTACAGTTTTTTCCGGGCTGAGTATCTTTGCCGTTTCGCCCATAAAGCGCACACCAGCAACCAACAGAGTCTCAGCTGAGTGTTCCTTACCAAACCTCGCCATCTCTAGAGAGTCTGAAATGCATCCCCCAGTCTCTTCAGCCAATGCCTGTACAATAGGATCTGTATAGTAATGCGCAACGATAACGGCGTTCTTTTCTTTAAGTAGCGATTTAATCTTCTCTTTGTAATCTGCAACCTTGGCCTGATCTAATTCTCTAGCCGAGAGATGCTCATGCGCTAAATGCTCTTGAACCAAAACGCGATCTTCAATACTTGCCATGTCGTTCCTATCTAAAGATATATCTAAAGTTCGAATCTATTTTTCTTACTAACTAGAAGCCACTCAAACACACAATACACTAATGTGAAGCTGCACCTAAAATTTGGGTGCCATAGTATAATCCTTGTGACAGTAAAATCTATAATTGATTGAGTACCAACGCAAGCAGATCGAAGCAGCGAGCGCAGACTAACAAATGACTATATGTTAAAACTAATGAATTAGCTGGAAATATTGGGACAGCGGACTTTCGAAGGGAATGGTGGGTCGTGCAGGATTCGAACCTGCGACCAATTGGTTAAAAGCCAACTGCTCTACCAACTGAGCTAACGACCCGCTGGAATCTTGTGAACTAGCGATGCTAGTAACATCAAGTTTAGACAATGTTTTTCAACATTTTATGCTCATCGATCGGCTCTGTTGCCACCAACTTCTCTACATTAGAACAGCGGAGAAAAATGGTGGGTCGTGCAGGATTCGAACCTGCGACCAATTGGTTAAAAGCCAACTGCTCTACCAACTGAGCTAACGACCCGATGAGGCGCATATAGTAATGATTTTTAAGAAAATAACAAGCGCAATTTCAAAAAAATTACATTAGTTTTACAGTTTTATAAAATTATACGAAAAATCTATAAAATTCAGTCGCTTAGCGATTGATCTTATAACTTTTTGCTAGTTTGGCAGCGGTACTATCAGGAAATTGCTTTTGAACCTCACTTAAGTATCTTTGAGACTCAGTCGGGTTCTGTAAGCGATCATATGCCACACCAAGCTTAAATAGAGAGTCAGCAACCTTACTGTGACCAGGGTATGCCTGCACAACGATAGAGAAAGCTTGTCTAGCCTGCTCTAGCTGAGGTAAGACTAAGTAAATCTCTCCCAACCAATAATAGGCATTACCTGTTAAAGGCCCATCTGGGTATTTCTCGATAAACGTGTAGAAACTTGTAACCGCCTCGTCAAACTTTTTGTCTTTGATAAGCCCATAAGCCTCTTGATATGCCTGCTTTGCTTCAGCCGAACTGGCTTTTTTGGGCTCGACAGCGACATCAGTAACAACACTTGCTTTCGTACCTTCTGACTCTCCATTCACACTTAGGCTAGGCGAAACGACTGAGGATGTATTGGAAACAGTAGAACTCGACCCACTTGACTTGGCTTGCTTGGACAAAGCCAACACTCTTGAGTCCAGGTCAAGATATCTAGCCTTCGCATTTCGCTTTAAGTGACGTATCTCATTAGCTTGCTCTTCTACAACACCTCTAAGAGCCTTAAGCTGCTGCTGCAATTCCTCGATCATAAAAAACAATTCACTATTTGCAGAGCTTTGAACCGGCAGTGCGACAGGCGCACTAACAGGCCGAGCCGAAGGCAACGCTGTTTGTTCAGCAGGCGCTGACGCTTCGGGCGCAGAATTGTTTTGTTCTGACTGAAAAATTAGTGTTCGCGCAGAAAGAGGAGCAGAAATAACAAGAAAGGACAGGAGGGTAACTGGTAATAGCGCCGGAGCTGAAAAACAGCTCCGCGCGAGAGTCTTATCAATCATCATAATGATTATTGATACTCAATATAAGCTCTTCGGTTTTGAGCCCATGCTGCTTCGTTATGGCCAGCATTTGCAGGACGTTCTTCACCGTAGCTAACTACTTCAATTTGAGCTTTAGAAACACCATTTACAATTAGGAATTTAGCAATCGAGTTACCACGACGCTCACCTAATGCAACGTTGTAACCCTTAGTGCCACGCTCATCACAGTGACCTTCAATCACAACTTTTGACGATGGGTTAGCAGATAAGTAAGCCGCGTGAGCTGCCAATGCAGGACGTGACTCAGACTTAACAGTTGACTGGTCAAACTCAAAGTAAAAAGTTCTCATTTCACGCAAAGCGGCTTGCTCGGCCATAGCAGCTTCTTTAGCTCTTTGAGCAGCCTGCTCTTCAACACTAATTTGATCAGCGTCTGGTGCACCTGAAACTGTACCGCCGGTTGAAGCACTGTCTTCAGATTGGTTTTCGTCTTGTGCAGCTGGAACTTCGTCTGCAGTGAACTCATCTTCAGTACTTAAGCTTTCACAACCAGTTAGTACTAAAATCGAAAAAATAAGCGCCAGGAACAGCTTGATCGAATTTAATTTCATCATCTTACCTTCATTTTTTTGGTGGGGATTCAAGTATTCTTTGTCAAATCGTACGCTTTTCACACTAAAATCATTTGACTTATTATCATACAAAGCTTACCGG
>NZ_LWFE01001390.1:0-2447 GCF_001635675.1 Oleiphilus sp. HI0061
CAAACATTATCCTTTGCTGAAATCGATGCTAAATCTAAGGCTTTGGCCTGTTTCTTACAGCAGCAAGAGAACCTAAATCAGGGTGACCGGATAGTGATACAGCTGCCAAATCTAAGCCAGTACCCAATTGCTGCTTACGCCGCGTTGCGTGCTGGTTTAGTCGTGGTAAACACAAACCCTCTTTACACGCCTAGAGAAATGCAGCATCAATTCTCAGATTCAGGTGCCAAGGCGATAATTATTCTAGAAGACCTGTTGCCCAACTTAGAAAAAATCAAGGGTGATACGGCGCTGGAGCTAGTGATTTCAACAGGTGCTGCGGATTTACTAAGCGACTCCCCGACGCCTGCTCCAGAGGGTTGCCACTCTTTTAGCCAAATCCTCAATGATTTTGATCAGGCTAAATTGCAAGCCCGTAAAGATATTGGCCCAGATGATTTATGTATGCTCCAGTACACTGGAGGCACAACTGGCGTTTCTAAAGGTGCTTGTTTAAGCCACCGAAATGTCATAAGTAATGCTAAACAATGTTTGGATAGACTTGCTACAGGGTGTAGAGAAGGGCAAGAGATATTTGTGTGCCCATTACCCCTCTACCATATCTATGCCTTTACAGTGAATATGATTATGTTTGCGAGCAAAGGCAATCTCAATGTACTCATTCCTAACCCTAGGGATCTTAACGCCTTTATTAATGCCATCAAACCTTTCGAATTTACCGGCATATCAGGGATCAACACTCTCTTCGTCGGTCTTTGTATGCAGGAAGAATTTAAAGCGCTAGATTTTTCAGCACTGCGATTGACCGTCTCGGGTGGAACTGCCTTAACCTCTAATGCCAGTGAAATATGGAAAGATGTAACAGGCTGCAGTATTTCTGAAGGCTATGGGTTATCAGAAACATCTCCGGTCCTCTGCCTTAATGAACCTGGCAATGAAGAAATAGGCACAGTTGGGACACCTCTTTCTGATACAGAAATTCAGCTTTGGAATGATGACGATCAACCCGTATCTGAAGGTCGCGGACAGATCGTCGCTAAAGGCCCTCAAGTGATGAGTGGTTATTGGAATATGCCAAATGAAACCGCAAAGGCATTAACTGAAGATGGCTTTTTCAAAACGGGTGATATGGGCGAATGGACTGATGACGGTAAGCTAAAAATTGTTGACCGTCTAAAAGATATGATTATTGTTTCAGGATTTAACGTCTATCCAAATGAAGTTGAAGAAGTATTAACCAGTTTTCCGCAAATTCTAGAAGCAGCCGTAATTGGTGAAGCTGATGACATTTCAGGTGAAAAAGTATGTGCTTATGTTGTACTAAAAAATGAAGCAACAGAAAAAGAAATTATTGAACACTGCCGCAAAGTGCTGACCGCTTATAAGGTTCCCAAGAAAGTGGTCGTACTAGAAGAATTGCCTAAATCAACTGTTGGGAAAATACTGCGAAGGGAGCTGAGACCTGCTTCCTAAATGACTTTAAACAAAGTCATCAAACAAAACGAGCCCCGTGATTTTGCCATAGATTTCGGTTAGCTATGTTTTGATATTTATTCAGGTTTTTAGGGTGCCCAAATGGCACCCTTTTTTTGTTTGAAATATGCTTTCGTTCCACTAAAACGACACGAATTGACTGTGACATGACACCTAGGGCCATAACCCTGGCCTGCGTCTCCCGATAAGATTGTTTTACTAACAATAACGGAGAAAATCTCATGTCTAAAGAAGCGGCAGCAATGCTTTCGGTCCCGCGCTCTCAAAGCGAGGGTGAAATCACCACCTGGATGTCATTAAAAAAATACGCTTACATCATTTCGCTGATTTTACCTTTAGCGCCTATCGGATCATGTTATCTAGCGGTTACAACAGGAAATGGCCTATGGTTATGGACAACAATCGTATTCTGGTATTTCGGAATAGCGGCACTAGATAGCTATTTTGGTGATGATGAAGCGAATCCAACCGAAAAAATGGTCGAAGAGCTTAAATCAGAGCCTTACTACAAAAAAGTGATGTACCTGACCGTTCCTTTGCTTTGGGCAGCGGTGATTGCATGTGCCTATACGGTATCTCAATACGAATGGTCCTGGTTTAACTTTATTGGTGGAGCCTTAACAGCAGGTTTAGCCGCTGGAATTGGCGTTAACCTTGGCCACGAGATGGGCCATAAGGTCAATGACCGAACGCAGGTGTTTTTTGCAAAGATGGCTCTAGCTTTACCGGGATATGGGCACTTTTTTATCGAGCACAACAAAGGCCATCACAAAGATGTGTCGACGCCTGAAGATCCTGCATCATCAAGAATGGGCGAGTCTATCTATCAATTCGTAAAACGAGAAGTGCCTGGGGCATTTCGCCGAGCATGGGAGCTGGAAAGCGCAAGGTTGAAGCGACAGGGTAAGTCAGAGTGGTCGTTACAGAATGAGATTATCCAGCCCGCTCTTGCA
>NZ_LWFE01001391.1:0-931 GCF_001635675.1 Oleiphilus sp. HI0061
AATCTAAGCCAGTACCCAATTGCTGCTTACGCCGCGTTGCGTGCTGGTTTAGTCGTGGTAAACACAAACCCTCTTTACACGCCTAGAGAAATGCAGCATCAATTCTCAGATTCAGGTGCCAAGGCGATAATTATTCTAGAAGACCTGTTGCCCAACTTAGAAAAAATCAAGGGTGATACGGCGCTGGAGCTAGTGATTTCANCAGGTGCTGCGGATTTACTAAGCGACTCCCCGACGCCTGCTCCAGAGGGTTGCCACTCTTTTAGCCAAATCCTCAATGATTTTGATCAGGCTAAATTGCAAGCCCGTAAAGATATTGGCCCAGATGATTTATGTATGCTCCAGTACACTGGAGGCACAACTGGCGTTTCTAAAGGTGCTTGTTTAAGCCACCGAAATGTCATAAGTAATGCTAAACAATGTTTGGATAGACTTGCTACAGGGTGTAGAGAAGGGCAAGAGATATTTGTGTGCCCATTACCCCTCTACCATATCTATGCCTTTACAGTGAATATGATTATGTTTGCGAGCAAAGGCAATCTCAATGTACTCATTCCTAACCCTAGGGATCTTAACGCCTTTATTAATGCCATCAAACCTTTCGAATTTACCGGCATATCAGGGATCAACACTCTCTTCGTCGGTCTTTGTATGCAGGAAGAATTTAAAGCGCTAGATTTTTCAGCACTGCGATTGACCGTCTCGGGTGGAACTGCCTTAACCTCTAATGCCAGTGAAATATGGAAAGATGTAACAGGCTGCAGTATTTCTGAAGGCTATGGGTTATCAGAAACATCTCCGGTCCTCTGCCTTAATGAACCTGGCAATGAAGAAATAGGCACAGTTGGGACACCTCTTTCTGATACAGAAATTCAGCTTTGGAATGATGACGATCAACCCGTATCTGAAGGTCGCGGACAGATCGTCGCTA
>NZ_LWFE01001392.1:0-411 GCF_001635675.1 Oleiphilus sp. HI0061
ACAAACCCTCTTTACACGCCTAGAGAAATGCAGCATCAATTCTCAGATTCAGGTGCCAAGGCGATAATTATTCTAGAAGACCTGTTGCCCAACTTAGAAAAAATCAAGGGTGATACGGCGCTGGAGCTAGTGATTTCAACAGGTGCTGCGGATTTACTAAGCGACTCCCCGACGCCTGCTCCAGAGGGTTGCCACTCTTTTAGCCAAATCCTCAATGATTTTGATCAGGCTAAATTGCAAGCCCGTAAAGATATTGGCCCAGATGATTTATGTATGCTCCAGTACACTGGAGGCACAACTGGCGTTTCTAAAGGTGCTTGTTTAAGCCACCGAAATGTCATAAGTAATGCTAAACAATGTTTGGATAGACTTGCTACAGGGTGTAGAGAAGGGCAAGAGATATTTGTGTGC
>NZ_LWFE01001393.1:0-685 GCF_001635675.1 Oleiphilus sp. HI0061
ATTGGTTTCCACAACGATGAATAGTGAAAAGGGGAGATCGTCAAACGATAGTGCTTTCAAACGACTTTTTGCTTATATCTCCGGCGAAAATAGTAAGGGGCAAGATATCAGCATGACCGCGCCTGTGTTCATGGATCAAGACAAAGCAACTAAAATGTCTTTTGTTCTTCCCGAAGATTTCAGGATTGAGACAGCACCGGCGCCGAGAGACCCAAACGTTTCTTTGGAGCGAGTCAATGATTACACCGTTGCAGCGATTCGCTTCAGTGGTTGGCTGGACGAGGACACAATAGAAAGCAAGAAAAGCGAACTATTGGCTTGGTTGAATGAGCAGGATATCAAAGCCATTGGGCAGCCTATTATTGCCGGTTATGATCCACCTTCGTCAATTCCTTTTTTTAGACGAAATGAAGTTCTAATCCCGATAGAGTAGACCCCATCTTTGTGTTCGTATGCCATGAGTGTGAGAAGGGTGCTATCTAACTGGTCTCTTCTGGACAGTGTGTAGATCCTAATCTATCTTTGATAGTGATCTGCTTTAATCAAACAGGACACTTCAATAAGGAATATAATCCAATTATTGAGGTGTTAAATGACAAAACGAAAGAACAGAAGTTATACAACAGAGTTTAAACAAGAAGCGGTTGCCCTGGTCACCGAGCAAGGCTATAGCGTTCCTAAAGCG
>NZ_LWFE01001394.1:0-7084 GCF_001635675.1 Oleiphilus sp. HI0061
TGCCGAGGAGCAATATGCTTCTCGGCTTTCTAGTTCCCTACCTTCCTATTTGAATACTTCTAACATTCCATCTGAGGTCAAGGCAATAACATTGGACTTCTGATCGATGACATCGATAATCGCTTTACTGCTGGCGCCGCCATAAGCTTGGCGAGGTTCTGCTTGCCAGGTCTTCACTTCAGTTCCTTTTTTAATATTAAATTTACTGATGACGCCTTGGAAAGTGCCAAGCGTTAGGTATTTCTCATCATCAGAAAAATCAGCGCTGGTGTAATTAATATATCGATTCTTAAACTTGAATTTACTTTTCCCGGTTTTGGTATCCCAAACCAGAGCATCTTCGCGTTGTGAGGTGGTAAAGGCGAGCTTACCAGAATCAGATATTGCAGCAGTCTTGATCTGATTGTTCAGGCTCAAGGCGTATTGCTCTTTGCCTGTTTTCAGGTTCCAAATCTTTGCAATGTTATCATCACCGGCACTAATACCTACTGCACCGTCTTCACTGAGGTCGGTAGCCCGTATTGGTGCGTTATGCTTAAAGCTGTGTATGGCCATACCTCGATCAAGGTCAAAGTGATTGACCGTACCATCTCTCAGGCCTAGCAATGCTCGTCGCCCATCTTGGTTTAAGCTAATCGCTTCGATTCGATCGGCTGCTTGCCAGAACTGTAGGGACTTACCATTCGTAGCGTCCCATAGCACTAAGTCTTTTTCTTGGCAGGTTACGGCTCTCTTACCGTCACCGGAAACCGCTGAGGCCCGGATGGATGAGTATTCGCCGCTTTTATGATTCCAGTCATAGAGGCGCTCTTTCTTTTTGGTGTTCCAAAAGCTCCCGCCATGATGAACCGATCCGATGACCGCAAGGTATCCGTTAGGGCTGAGTTCGCCGCTTAGTAAGCCTTGAGTCGCAAGCTGTTTACTGCTAGTGGGGCCTTCCGCGCATGCGGCAAGTGCCAGACTGAGTAAAAGGGTAGAAGTTTGTTTTTTAAACACCGATAGACCTGATAGATTTGATTCGATTTTAAAAGGACGTCATTACATCTTTAGTATAGTCAGAGACGAGGAAAAAGAGAGAATAAATATGATCTGGAGGGGAAGCGCATAATATAGCCAGAATTAAGAAGTTCTGGCTATCGCTCAGGAGTTCATTTAGAACTAAGCGGTTGTGTCTGCGTGCACCGCGTGAAGTGCTTCAATCAGCGTGTCTTCAAGCTCAAAGCGCTCTTCAAGGGTTTTTCCTAAGGAGTCGAGCTCTTTAATAAGGCCTTCGATGCCATCGTCGACTTTATGTATATCGTCGAAGCGATCGTTAAACGCTAGAGATTGTTCGGTGGACATTACAATGCGAGGAAGGATTTTCTTTGCAAGCTCAAGTCCACCGTCATCATACTCTGCTGCCTCGGCAACGAGTTGCTCGTAGACTTCGAAGTGTCCGACCGAAACATAGTCGACCAATATCTGGCAAAACGATTGGAACTTCTCTGCTTTATTTTCTTGAGAGCTGCCTGGGTTTACAGATAGATCGCACAGGCTGACAATAAGCGCTTGCCTTTCCTTAAGCCATTTATCGATTAAGTCGTTTACTCCACCCCATCGCTCTGCAGCATTCTTGCAATTCTCGAGCATTCATTAACCCCTTTCTACTACATTATCGTTTCGAGACTTGTTGTACCTTGTCGGTACTTAGCTAGCTCGTTTCGTTTAAGTAATTGTTGTTTGTAGCTTGCTTGGCTACCTGTTTATTATCATTTTACTTTTGCAGATGAAAAACAAAATGTTTTGCGTATTGTTCGGTAAGCTTTGTGCTTACTTCTGTAACAAATAGCGTGTAGTCATGAAACTAACTAATTTGTTTAATGCTCGCAACAGTTTATTTGTTATCTTTCTTAAATAATATACTCAAGCCGATTATTGCAAAGCAAATAAACGCCAATAAGCTCCAGCCTGGGATTGATAGACTCATGAAGGTCCACTGAACTTTTGCGCAATCGCCTGTGCCTCGTAGGGCCATCTCGATTACTTCCAATAAGGGAAACACTTCGAGCATATAATCGATGCCGGGGCCGCATGCGGGGACCTGGTCTTCGGGTAAGCTTTGTAGCCACAATTGTCGAATAGCAACAGCGGCACCACCCACAGATAAGAGTGCTGCGAGGAATGCGTAGATGGACGAAGCGATCTTTCCTGCATTATGGATTGCACCGATCAGCGCAACGAGCCCAATGCCGCTAAAGAATACTCGTTGCATCATACACATTGGGCATGGGTCCATGCTGCTAAAAGGCTCAATGTAGGTGGCAGTGACTAATAGTGCCGCACAAGCGATAAAAATAAATAGAAAGCGTTGCTGTGAAGAAGGGAATGTCATGATCTTTGTTGCTCGTAAACTTGTAGTCGCTTTGCTTACCTTATAAAAGAGGTAAAGAGCGCGGTCAAAAATGTATTCTTCACTAGTGAGCCGCCTGAGTAAACAAATTTGTTTTTCTCTTAAGAGCTTGTAATGTCATATTAGGATAACAATGATAATTGCTTTGGTCTTGCGTTAAGAATGTCGGTGAAGGTGTTGCAGGCTGACTTTTCCAGCCTATAATTACTTCTTTAAGCAATTGATGACAGAGTGCAAATGAGTATAAAAGTTCCAGCGTTTTTTTTATTAATGCTATCGATGTGTGTAGCGATGCCTTTAGCAGCAGAAGATGAGGGTGAAGAGGGGGCGCCTGTATCGATTCAATATCATGACTTAACGCCACCGTTTGTCGCTAATTTTGGTAGTGACAATGGAAAGAAGCTAAAGTTTCTCAAGGCAGGTGTCTCAGTCAGAACATCGAGCGGCGCTGCGGTAAACGAAGTTATGAATCATGATGCTTTGGTTCGCCATCAGATCGTGATGCTTTTAAGTCGTCAGACTGAAGAAACACTCGGTACTTCAGCAGGTCAGGAGAAGGTTCGACTTGAAGCGTTAGAACTTGTGCAGCAGATTCTGGAAGAAGAAACGGGTGATGGGCAGATAGATGATCTCTTGTTTACCAGTTTTGTTGTTCAGAGATAAGGCTTAGCGACTTCTAAAGCGAAAATAAGAAAGGGGCCGTAGGGTAGAGAGCTTAGGCGATTTTGCCAACCCTTTCGTTCGGCTTATCCAGTTCGCATTTTTCGACGCCGTCTTCCCAGCCTGCTTCCCATGCAGCTTGCACTACTTCGCCAGAATAAGGGCACTGCTGAATATCTGCTCCCATCACTCCCGCCATATATCCCTGACGATAAGCTTTGTTTAGTGAGTCAATATCCCAGCATAAAGAAAAGTCTTGGGCCATTTGGCCACTCCTTTCATTAAGCTGCCTTGCACTTTTACAAGCATCATTGAGATAGCCATATTCAATACGCCACATGAGATGTAGAGCAGAATATAGCTTCCCGTTCGGCTAACAAAGTGGTTTGGCAACGCCATCCACATTAAGAATCCTTACTTATTCACAAAGCCTGAACATAAACTTAATGCTCAGAACGCTCTCCTACAAGCGTGAAATGCCTTATTTATATAATTTTATTTGGCGTGTAAGTCATCATTTTAAGATGAAACAATTAATGTGAGTGAACGCTTTTGATATCAAGACTGAGTTAGCGAGATACAAAAAGAACACCAACAGAAATACTCCGTTTCAAGCGTTAACAAAATTAACACAGGAGCGTACCTGCAACAATGACAGGATGGTCAAAAATGAGGGGAATTTCAGTTTTGTTTTACGACATGGAAAACGCTGCACAAAATTTATACTAAAACGTATCGGTGAACAGATGTGCAGCAAGTTTTGTGAAAGAGTCGTGAGAAAATCTAGAGTTATTGCGCCTGATAGTCCATTAGGTATCTATCGAAAGAAATACGATCACTACGCTTTATTTCTTCTGCTTGCTTAAACGACTCCTGCGCTTGTTTTTCAAACTGGCTGAATTGGTTTTGTGCTGGCTCAGCACTGAGTACCAATTGATGCTTCTTTGAAAGTTCTCCAGCGATCTCTAGCCAGGATAGAGACTCTTTCTTCATGACTGACAACACTTGAGCGGAGGGTGTTAGATCTGGTGTATCGAGTTTAGCTAGCTGTTCCTTTAGTGCCGACTTATAACGTTGGTCGCTCGTTGCCTGGTCTAGTACTTCGGCAAGACCTTGCATGCCTTTTAGAAGCTCAAGCCCCCAGCTACTTAGCGTTCGCTTTTGTGATTGGTCGGTGAGTTCAAGTCCTGGTCTTCTACCTTCATTGACGACCAGGTCAAAGTTACTATCGAGATATTCACATTCCTTATCGCCAATTACCGGAGAGTCCTGGAGTAAGCAAAAGCTCAGGAATATATCCATAAAGTCGACCTGTCTGTCAGAAATTCCCAATGGTAAAAATGGGTTCAAATCCAGGCAGCGTACCTCGATATATTCGACTCCGCGTTCGTTGAGTGCATGCCGTGGCGTTTCGCCTGACAGTGCACTGCGCTTTGGTCGGATTGAGCTGTAATATTCGTTCTCGATTTGCAGAATATTCGTATTGATCTGAAGGTAAGCGTCACCTTTCTTTAGCCCAAGCTCTTGGTATGGCGGGTAAGAAGTGTTAATGGCATCGCCAAGTGTATGGGTGAAGTTTTCCAGGCTGTTAAAGCAGATATTTAGCGATGATTGGGCGTTGTTGTGATAGCCGAGGTCTCCCATTCTGAGCGAGGTAGCATAAGGCTTATACAGCGTGCCCTTATCATCAAATGATTCGAGGCAGTGATTTTGGCCAGCGACAAAACTCTGGTCTAGGCAAGGCGACGCACCGAATAAATACATGAGTAGCCAAGAGTAGCGACGAAAGTTTCGAATCAGAGCGAAATATTGCTCCGACTTAAAGTCTTGTAGTGACTGCTCTTTATTGCCATGCGCTTCTTTTAGATTAAGCCAAAGGGAGTCATTGATCGAGAAGTTGAAGTGCAGGCCCGCAATGCTTTGCATGGTTCGGCCGTATCGATGGCCTAGACCTTCCCGGTAGACGTACTTCAAGCGTCCAATGTTGGAGTCGCCATATTCAGCAATACGAATGCTGTGCTCGCCATCAAGCTTGCAGGGCATGCTGCCAGACCAGAGAACTTCATTGCCAATATTGCTAGCAACAAACTTATGCGTATCTTGCAATGTTTTTAGCAGGCCTTCTCTAGAGTCTTCAACCGGTGTAATTAGCTCTAATAAAGCTTCCGAGTAATCAGTGGTAATGGAAGGGTGAGTCAGCGGATGGCCCAAGGCTTCAGGGTGATTTCTCTGCGAGATCGAAAATTCGCTATCTGCCCGAAGACCTTCTTTTTCTATGCCGCGTGAAATCGGTAAGCCCTGCTCTTTAATATGCTGTGCCAGGATCGTTAAGTCGCTCGGAGACAGGCCCGCATGAGCATTATTGTTGGTGTTTGAGGGCGCTGTCATGTGTTAATCCTATTGTGGGTGCGAGTTGTTTCGAAATAAGACCGCAGTATTATCATTTTACTTCAATTTAAGCTTACTAAAAGCATTGGCCATGGCGCCGGACATTGGTGCCTCGGTTTGCTTGGGTTTTCTATTCTGCTTGGCGTTGCTGTGCTTATTTTGATGTTCTGGGCTGCTTTGAGCTTTATCGTTCATTTGTGCTTCGTCGCCCATTCTCATACTCAGTGATATTCGTTTTCGTCTTGGATCAGCTTCCATGACTTTCACCTTTACGATATCACCTGTTTTGACAACGTCGCGAGGGTCTTTAACAAATTTGTCCGCCAGTGCCGAGATATGGACGAGACCATCTTGGTGCACACCAATATCAACGAAGGCTCCAAAGTGTGTCACGTTCGTTACCGCTCCCTCGAGCACCATGTTCGGCTTCAGGTCAGAGATTGTCTCGACGCCTTCTTTGTATTCTGCAAACTTAAACTCAGGGCGCGGGTCGCGACCGGGTTTGGCGAGTTCGCTGAAAATATCTTGAACAGTGATCAGGCCGCAGCTTTCACTAACAAAGTCGTTAGCTGATAGCTTCTTTAAAGTTCCGGCATTGCCTATAAGTTGTCCAATATCTTGCTGACTCTTCTGAGCAATGTCCTTCACTGTGGGATAAGATTCCGGATGGACTGCGGATGCATCTAGTGGGTTTTCACCATCAAGAATACGTAAGAATCCAGCGCATTGCTCGAATGCTTTTGGTCCAAGGCGTGGGACTTCTTTGAGTATTTTTCGAGAGTTGAAGCGTCCGTTACTATCACGGAATGCCACAATATTGCTGGCAATACTGGCATTCAGACCAGATACCTTTGCCAGCAATGGTGCAGAAGCCGTATTGACGTCGACACCGACAGCGTTAACACAGTCTTCGATGGTTGCCCCCAGGCTGCGGTTGAGCTGTACTTGGCTAACATCATGCTGGTATTGACCAACGCCAATGGCTTTAGGTTCAATTTTTACGAGCTCTGCCAGAGGATCTTGAAGACGGCGCGCGATCGATACAGCGCCTCGAATGGTGACGTCCAGATCCGGGAACTCATTTGCAGCTAATTCTGATGCAGAATAAACCGAGGCGCCGGCCTCGCTGACCATAATTCGGGTTAAAGCCAAGGCGGGGTAGCGTTTCATTACGTCGGCAGCCAGCTTATCAGTTTCACGAGAGGCAGTACCATTGCCAATGCTGAGCAGCTCAACGTGGTGTTTTTTACAGAGGGCGGCGATTATCTCGATAGATTCGTCCCACTGGTTTCTGGGGGCGTGAGGGTAGATTGTTGCGTGATCCAGTAATTTGCCTGTTTGGTCGATCACCGCCACTTTAACGCCAGTTCGCAGGCCTGGATCAAGGCCTAATGTTGCTTTCGCACCGGCTGGCGCTGCTAATAACAGATCTTTTAGGTTCTCTGCAAAAACATCGATGGCAACTTTTTCAGCTTGTTCTCTTAGCTTGCCAAGTAGTTCAGTCTCGATATGGTTGTTAAGTTTAACGCGCCATGTCCAGCGAACCACTTCTTTTAGCCACTTATCGGCTGCTCGGCCTTGGTCCTCAATATTGTAATAAGCGGCGACTTTGGCTTCACAGGGATGAATCGTTAAACGGTCACTTGC
>NZ_LWFE01001395.1:0-7135 GCF_001635675.1 Oleiphilus sp. HI0061
TTAAAGGCCCCATAAATCCGCCCATAAGCTTTTTACGCTTTTTGTCATCGGCCTCTTTATACTGTGCAATCTGATCAGCCATGCCAGCGAGTACTTCGTCAACCAATGCTTCTAGCGCACCGGTATCAGATACCTGCTTTAGACCTTGTGATTCAATAATTGCGTCAACATCATCACCAGATTTTTCCCAAAGTGTATTGAATACTTTCTTTGCACCTGAAGACGACAAAGTGTTGTCTTTAACTCTAAGCACCAGTTGCCCAAGTTGCTCTGCACTGNTAGGAGAATCTTTTAAGGAGATGCTGTCGCTGTTGAGTCGCGCGCTTAGCTCTCCCATTGTCCAGTTGGCAGAAAGCTTAGCGTCACCTGAAATGCTACTGGCTGTCTCGAAATAATGAGAAAGGTCTGCCTGTGCTGAGATCAAGCCTGCATCGTAACTTGATAAGCCGTATTCGGCGCAGAACCTTGCCTTTCGTGCATCAGGAAGCTCTGGCATCTCAGTTTTAATCTGATCAATAAACTCGTCAGACAATTCGACAGGAAGCAGGTCAGGGCATGGGAAGTAGCGGTAATCGTTTGCTTCTTCTTTGCTACGCATGGAGCGGGAGATATCTTTCTCTCCATCGTATAAGCGGGTCTCTTGCGTGATGCTGCCGCCATCTTCAAGAATATCTATCTGACGCTCAACCTCAAGGGCGATCGCCTTTTCCATGAAGCGGAAGGAGTTAAGGTTCTTGGTTTCGGTTCGTGTACCAAGCTCTTCCTGACCTTTGGGGCGTACCGAGATATTGACGTCAAAGCGCATTGAGCCTTGTGACATTTCACCGTCACAGATGCCAAGAGAGGTAACAATTGAGTGTAGTTTTTTGGCAAAGGCGACTGCTTCTTCACTATTGCTGATATCAGGCTCTGACACGATTTCAATAAGCGGTGTTCCCGCGCGGTTCAGATCTATGCCTGACATGCCATGGTAATCTTCATGAAGCGATTTACCGGCATCTTCTTCAAGGTGAGCGTGATGGATACGAACAGACTTCTTGCTGCCGTCCTCTAGTTCAATTTCAACAACACCAGGGCCAACGATCGGCAGGTCTAGCTGCGTGGTCTGGTAAC
Organism: Oleiphilus sp. HI0061; assembly: GCF_001635675.1. Taxonomy (NCBI): domain Bacteria; kingdom Pseudomonadati; phylum Pseudomonadota; class Gammaproteobacteria; order Oceanospirillales; family Oleiphilaceae; genus Oleiphilus; species Oleiphilus sp. HI0061. The sequence continues at coordinate 1,114 of NZ_LWFE01001395.1, forward strand.
CCTTGGGCAAGTCTGGGTAAAAATAGTTTTTACGTTCGAAAACCGAGCGTTTACCGATTTCTGCGTCGATAGCCAAGCCGAACATAACGGCGTAACGAAAGGCTTGCTCATTTGGTACAGGCAAGGTGCCAGGCAAGGCTAGGTCAACTTCGTTTGCCTGAGTGTTTGGCTCTGCGCCATAGGCAGTAGAAGAGCCGGAAAATATTTTCGTTTTGGTGGCGAGCTGGACGTGAACTTCAAGCCCGATTACTGTTTCCCATTGCATAGTGTTTCTCCAGGCTTAAATGTTCTGTGGTGCTAAGGTGTGCCAATCGGTAACTTGTTGGAACTGATGCGCGACGTTAAGCATACGTTGTTCGTCGAAGTAGTTACCAATAAGTTGCATGCCAATAGGCAGACCATTTAATAAGCCTGCTGGAAGTGACATGCCAGGCAGCCCGGCGAGGTTGGTTGAAATAGTAAAGATATCTTCAAGATACATTTTTACAGGGTCATCACCTTTGGAATTAAAGCCAAATGCTTCCGACGGAGAGGTTGGGCCTAAGATCAAATCAACTTCTTCAAAGGCGCTGACGAAGTCATTCTTAATTAAACGGCGAACCTGCTGTGCTTTTCTGTAATAGGCATCGTAGTAGCCGGCGGATAGGGCGTAAGCACCTATTAGAATACGTCGTTTAACTTCATCGCCGAAGCCTTCAGAGCGGGTGCGCTGATACATGTCCATCAGATCTTTCGGGTCGTCACAACGGTGCCCAAAGCGAACGCCGTCAAAGCGTGACAAGTTTGCAGAACATTCTGCTGGCGCAATCACGTAGTAGGCCGGTACTGACAGGTCAGAATGTGGTAGCGACACTTCTTTAAACGTCGCTCCCAGCTTTTCCAGCTCCTTAATAGCGGTTTGCAATACATCCTGCAATTCAGCGCTTAAGTGCTCGTTGAAAAACTCTTTTGGTAGACCAATTCGGAGGCCTTCAAGTGAGTTATTCAAGTTCGCTGTGTAGTCTGGTACTTCGCGGTCTAGGCTGGTTGAGTCCTTGGCGTCATGTCCTGCAAGCACGTTCAGCATCATTGCCGCATCTTCTGCAGTGAGAGCCATCGGGCCAGCTTGGTCAAGACTTGATGCGAAGGCAATCATTCCGTAGCGTGAAACACGGCCGTAGGTTGGTTTTAATCCGGTTAAGCCGCAAAGAGAAGCAGGCTGGCGAATAGAGCCGCCGGTATCGGTTGCGGTTGCTATTGGCACAAGTCGAGCGGCAACGGCAGCTGCTGAACCGCCAGATGAACCACCGGGTACAAGTTGCTCTTCTTGGCTCCAAGGGTTGATAACTTTGCCAAAATAACTTGTCTCGTTAGATGAGCCCATCGCGAATTCATCCATGTTTGTTTTACCTAAACAAACTGCGCCCGCATTTTTAAAATTGCTGACGATGGTGGCGTCATAAGGCGGAATAAAGTTATCTAGCATTTTTGAGGCGCAGGTAGTTAACACGCCTTCGGTGCAGAAGATGTCCTTATGTGCAAAGGGAATACCTGTCCAGGGTGTTGCCTTGCCGCTTGCGATAATCTCATCGGCTGCTTTCGCCTGTGCAAGCGCTTGTTCTTCGGTAACGGTAATGAAACTATTATATTGGCCGTCAAGCTTCTTGATTCTGTCTAGAAAGTATTGGCTGAGCTCGAGGCTTGAAAACTCGCCGCTAGCAAGCCCTGTTGATAATTGTTTTACAGTTTTGTTTAGCATGTTTAGTTAGCTTTCGAATAGAGTGAATGTTGTGCTATCGATAATAATGTGATGTTGCTAATGGATAGGTGGACGTTCACCTTACTCAATAACCTTTGGCACAAGAAATAAACCGTCTTCAGTGTTGGGGGCGACAGTTTGGAGCTTTTCTCTTTTATCGCTTTCAGTGACAACATCTGGACGTAGAACCTGTACAGCATCCATTGGGTGAGCCATTGGTGGAATGTCTTCAGTATTGGCATTTTGTAGCTGATCAACCAATGACAGAATATTTGTTATATCGTTACTGATTTTCTCAACTTTATCGTCTTCGATATGAAGCCGAGCCAGGTGAGCAATTTTATTGATGTCTTCTGGATCGATGGACATGTTAATCCTCAAGCGTTGTCTTTTCTGGAGCATCAATTCGAAGCCACAGATTAGGTGTTAGGTAATTAAAAAATTGCCGCCATAATATCAGGAATAATTCCGGCCAGACAAATAAGAGGGGTTAATTAAATCGTATTGTTTAATATATGTTCAGAAATGGGGTAAATTAGCTTTAATTATCGTTCATTTTTCAATTCCGTCTTGCTCTATATAGGTACCGTTGTTAAAGTTGCTCGATTATTTTCTACGAATTGTTTAGGTTGATCTCACACCATGTTTAAAAAGATCCGAGGCTTATTTTCCAGCGATTTATCTATTGACCTAGGGACAGCTAATACGCTTATTTATGTTAGGGAACGAGGCATTGTTCTGGATGAACCTTCTGTAGTCGCTATTCGTAGCAACGGAGCGCAAAAAACAGTTGCAGCGGTTGGTGCTGAAGCAAAGCGTATGCTTGGTCGTACTCCTGGTAATATCACAGCAATTCGCCCATTGAAGGATGGAGTTATTGCAGACTTCGTTGTGACTGAAAAGATGTTGCAGCACTTTATTCACAAAGTTCACGAAAACAGCTTTATAACACCTAGCCCGCGTGTTTTGGTTTGTGTACCGAGTCGTTCAACTAAAGTTGAGCAAAAGGCCATACGCGAGTCTGCTCTAGGTGCAGGTGCCCGTGAAGTTTATTTGATTGAAGAACCAATGGCTGCTGCGATTGGTGCCGGTTTACCCGTTGAAGAAGCAAGTGGCTCTATGGTCGTTGATATTGGTGGTGGTACGACTGAAATTGCCATCATTTCTCTAAACGGCATTGTTTATGCTGACTCAGTAAAAGTTGGTGGTGACCGCTTTGATGAAGCAATTGTTACTTATGTTCGTCGTAACTACGGCAGCCTAATTGGTGATACCACTGCAGAGAAGATTAAACAGGAAGTCGGTTGTGCATACGAAGGTCTTGAACTTCGAGAGATCGATGTACGTGGTCGCAATCTGGCAGAAGGTGTGCCTCGTGGCTTTACCTTGAACAGTGAAGAAATCCTCGAAGCGCTACAAGAGTCATTATCTGCGATTGTACAGGCAGTGAAAGGGGCTTTAGAGCAGTCACCTCCAGAGCTTGCATCAGATATTGCCGAGCGTGGTATTGTCCTGACAGGTGGCGGATCATTGCTCCGAGGTCTTGATCGACTTTTAAGTGAAGAAACAGGCCTTCCTGTTATTGTCGCAGAAGACCCGCTTACCTGCGTTGCTCGTGGTGGTGGTAAAGCAATCGAATTGATCGATAATAGCTCGGATGGCTTATATCCAATTGAATAAAAAGCTGGGTAACATTGAGTAATGAAACTTGGCGCTTCTGATAAAACAATTTTTGTTCAAGGCCCTTATCTCGTATACAGGTTAATTCTAGCATCAGTCGTATCACTCTTATTGATATTCATTGATGTTAGATTTAGCTATCTAGACCCTGTTCGTGGAGTAATAAGCTCTGCGTTAACACCGGTTCACTGGTTGAGTGATTTACCGGTTTCTATTAGTGAAGGCTTGAGTGAAAGCTTTACGAGCCGTTCCGATCTCCAAGAAAAAATCGATTTAATGGAATCCCGCATGTTGGTGCTTGAGCGCAAAGCTCAAAAACTCGCATCAGTAACGGCTGAGTTAAATCGCTTGCGTGAGCTACTGAATGCTTCTCGCATTGTTGACGATGGTGTCGTTGTTACCGAAATGATCGGTGTTAGCCCTGATTCTGACAATCAATACATCTTGCTTAACAAGGGCAGTCAAGACAGGGTTTATCTCGGTCAGGCCGTTCTTGATTCACAGGGATTGATGGGGCAAGTGGTTGAAGTAAATGAATTTACCAGCCGGGTCCTACTTATCTCTGATAGTCGTCATGCGGTTCCTGTCCAAGTAAATAGAAATGGTGTTAGGGCGATTGCTTATGGTGTTGGGGCGCTCGACTATCTTGAGCTAGGAAATGTTCCAGATACCTCTGATATTGAGGTGGGTGATCTTTTGGTAAGTTCTGGTCTAGGGGGGCGCTTCCCGGAAGGCTATCCAGTGGCAAGGATTAGCCAGATATCGCACCATGATGGACGCTCCTTTGCAGAGGTTCGCGCCAGGCCTGAAGCACAGTTGAATAGAAGTCGTCTCTTGCTTTTGGTGTTTAAAGAGGGGCAAAACGATAGTACCGTCATCGATGAGAATAAAGAACAATCTAGTACTAAGCAGCATGCGTCTGACGAGGTAAACGAATGACTCAGTCGAGAGTAAGTTGGGTGGCCGTTGCATTGTCTTTCGCCGCAGCTGCCGTATTGGAATTGTTAGCAATGCCGCAAATGCTACTTGCCTTTCGTCCTGAGTGGATGGTATTGACTTTGATATACTGGTTATTGAGGCACCCCGAACGTATTGGTCTGTTTTCTGCTTTTATTGTGGGCGCAATCATGGATGTGCTGTCAGGTACTTATCTCGGTATTCATATAATTGCTTGCTGTATCGTCTCTTATTTGGTTTTGACGATGCATCAACGCTTAAAAATGTTTCCGGTACTACAGCAGTCCTTGGTAATATTTTTTATTATCGGAATTTTGTTGATGATTGTGATGACTATCAGAGGAGCGCTTGGCGCTGTCGATAATAATATGTCTTATCTGGGAGCTGCACTATCAAGCGCCTTAGTTTGGCCTTTTGTATTAATTTTCACCGACCGTCTTGTTTTTGCATTGCGATAATAAAAAAACGCTTTGATATGCCGCTTCGTTTCAATAGCTGCTAATCTTATTATTTTGACAGGAAAGTTTCAGGTAGTGCTATGAGTGAAGAGCTTTTAATTAACGTTACGCCGGTTGAAACTCGTGTAGCGCTTGTAGAAAACGGAATGCTGCAAGAAGTGTATATCGAGCGTTCAAGTTGTCGTGGCTTCGTTGGTAATATCTACAAAGGAAAAGTAGTCCGTGTGCTTCCTGGAATGGAGGCTGCATTTGTTGATATTGGTCTTGAGCGCGCCGCATTTATACACGTTTCTGATATCACCTCTAACCCACAAGTCGGTGAAACTGGCGAAAGTGAGAATAATGCAGATATCGCATTATTGTTGCGCGAAGGTCAAGAGCTTGTTGTTCAAGTCATCAAGGATCCCATTGGTACGAAAGGTGCCCGTTTAACCACTCAGCTGTCAATTGCTAGCCGTTACTTGGTTTATATCCCAAGTGTTTCACATATTGGTATATCTCAACGTATCGAAGATGAAGTAGAGCGAGAGCGTTTAAAGCAGCTTGTTTTGAATTGTCAGGTAGATAACGAAGAGGCAGGCTCGGGCTTTATTGTGCGTACTGCGGCCGAAGGTGCAGGAGAAGATGAGTTTACGGCAGATATAAAGTTCCTGGAGCGCCTTTGGAAAAAACTAAAGCAGCGAATCAAAGAGAACGCAATTCCATCTGTTGTCTATCAGGATTTGCCGCTGTTTACACGTGCGATAAGAGATCTGGTAAAGCCTCAAACCGAGAAAATTAGAATCGATTCAAAAGAAAGTTATGGGATTGTAAAGGAGTTCTCCGAAAACTTTCTCATTGATGTTAGTAAGCGGCTTGAGTATTACCCAGGTGAACGACCTGTATTCGATTTATATAATGTTGATGATGAAATTCAGAAGGCGCTGGGAAAAAAGGTTCAACTTAAGTCTGGTGGCTATCTAATCATTGATCAAACCGAAGCTATGACCACGATTGATGTGAATACCGGCGGTTTTGTCGGGCATCGTAATCTTGAAGAGACCATATTCAAGACCAATCTCGAAGCTGCAAGGACCATTGGTAGGCAATTGCGCTTAAGAAATCTTGGCGGGATTATCATTCTCGACTTCATCGATATGGAGGATGAGGAACATAAGCGCCAGGTTCTACGAATGTTAGAGAAAATGCT
>NZ_LWFE01001396.1:0-4918 GCF_001635675.1 Oleiphilus sp. HI0061
TGGAGAAATAGACATTAAGCGTAATAACCAAAGTGGCAAGTCAAAAAAAGCGTTGATCAACGAGAATATCGAAGCAACGGAAGTTCGTCTTATAGCAGAAGATGGTGAGCAGTTAGGTATTGTTCCGATAGAAGACGCGCTGGCTCGTGCCACACAAGTAAGTTTAGATTTGGTTCAAATTGCCAACAGTGATCCGATTGTGTGTAAAATCATGGATTACGGTAAAAAAGTATTTGAAGAGAAGAAGCAGAAAGCTGCCCAGAAGAAAAAGCAGAAGCAGACTCAAGTTAAAGAAATTAAGTTACGACCAGGGACGGAAGAGGGGGATTATCAGGTAAAACTACGCAACCTGATACGTTTCCTTGAAGGTGGGGACAAGGCCAAGGTGACGATTCGTTACCGCGGTCGTGAAATGGCACATCAGGAAATCGGCATGAAGCTACTTGAACGAGTCGAAACAGACTTGGAAGAGTACGGAACTGTTGAGCAGCGACCTAAAATGGAAGGTCGGCAAATGATGATGGTGTTGGCCCCGAAAAAGAGAAAATAGCGCGGTTGCTATTTTTGTTAATTTTTCCAATGCGGAGTGAGATATTATGCCTAAAATGAAAGCAAAAAGCGGTGCTACAAAACGCTTTAAGAAAACAGCTAACGGATTCAAGCACAAGCAATCCTTTACTAGCCATATTTTGACTAAAAAATCACCAAAGCGTAAGCGTCAGCTACGTGGATGCAAGCAGGTTGCAGACTCTGATCAGTCTTCAATCAAGCGTATGCTTCGTATTTAATTTTTAGCCATTAAAATATAGTTTAGTAAGGAGTCAAATATGCCTCGCGTAAAACGTGGTGTCCAGGCGAACCGTCGCCACAAGAAAGTATTAAAGCAAGCTAAAGGTTATTACGGAGCTCGTAGCCGTATCTATCGCGTAGCTAAGCAAGCCGTAATTAAAGCAGGTCAATATGCATACCGTGACCGTCGTCAGCGTAAGCGTCAGTTCCGTCGTCTATGGATCGCGCGTATCAATGCTGGTGCACGTTTAAACGGTTTGTCATACAGCCGATTAATCGCTGGCTTGAAAAAAGCTAACGTTGAGATCGACCGTAAAGTATTAGCTGACTTAGCAATGAACGACGCAGCAGTATTTACTGTTGTTGTTGAAAAGGCTAAAGCTGCACTAGCAAACTAAGACTTAGTTCAACACTCGTTGAAACATAAGTAATAGCTGGATAGGGGGCGAGACAACTCACCCCCTATTTTTATTTTGAGTACTGTTTTTTCGGAGAGCAGTAATGGAAAACCTTGAACAACTTGTTCAACGCGCCATTAGCGCTGTAGATGCAGCGGAAAAAATTCAAGAATTGGACCAGGTCAGAGTTGATTACCTAGGCAAGAAGGGTGAAATCACCCAGCTACTCAAAACATTGGGTAAGTTAGATGCGTCTGAAAGACCAGCGGCCGGAGCAAAGATAAACGAAGCCAAAGAAGGTGTCTTGGAAAAACTGTTAGCCAAGAAAGAGTCCCTTGAAACAGCTGAGCTTGAGAACAAGCTCCGTTCAGAAGCTGTGGATGTCACCTTGCCAGGCCGCGCAAGCGATACCGGTGGTTTGCACCCGGTAACCAAAACAATGCGCCGAATTGAGCAGTTTTTTGCCAGAGCCGGTTACTCAGTAGAAGTAGGCCCGGAAATCGAAGATGATTACCATAACTTCGAAGCTTTGAATATCCCGGGGCATCACCCGGCACGTGCTATGCACGACACCTTTTACTTTGATGCAAATACCTTATTAAGAACTCACACTTCACCTGTGCAAGTACGCACGATGGAGAAGGGAGAGCCACCATTTCGTATGATCTGTCCGGGCCGTGTATACCGTTGCGACTCCGACCAAACGCATACGCCGATGTTCCATCAGGTTGAAGGCCTGCTGGTGGAAGAGAATGTTAGTTTTGCTGACCTAAAGAGTACCATTGAAGATTTCCTTCAGGTGTTTTTTGAGCGAGACCTGGCTGTTCGTTTCCGTCCTTCTTACTTCCCATTTACCGAACCTTCAGCAGAAGTGGATATCGAGTGGGGTAAAGACGCTGACGGCAATACCAAGTGGCTAGAAGTGATGGGCTGTGGCATGGTCCACCCGAAAGTATTTGAGTCCAGTGGTATTGATTCCGAAAAATACTCAGGCTTTGCCTTTGGTTTAGGTGTAGAACGCTTGGCTATGTTGCGCTATGGCGTAAACGACCTAAGAATGTTCTTTGAAAACGACCTTCGTTTCCTCAAGCAATTTAACTAAGTTAGTCAGGATAGTAGAGCAATGAAATTTAGTGAACAGTGGCTCAGAGAGTGGGTAAACCCTTCTATTGGTACAGATGATCTACTCCATCAAATCACCATGGCTGGCTTAGAAGTAGATGGCATGGACCCGGTAGCGGGTGAATTTACCGGCGTCGTTGTAGGCGAAGTGCTCAGCAAAGAACAGCACCCTGATGCTGACAAGTTAAGCGTTTGTCAGGTGAGTGACGGAAAAGAGACCGTCCAGGTAGTGTGTGGTGCTGCGAACGTGAGAGAAGGTTTAAAAGTACCCTTCGCGAAAATTGGTGCTGTGTTGCCAGGTAACTTTAAGATTAAGAAAGCTAAGCTGCGTGGCGTTGAGTCATTCGGTATGTTGAGTGCCGAGTCAGAGCTTGGTTTGGCTGAATCTTCAGATGGTTTGATGGAATTGCCTGTTGATGCACCCGTAGGTGCTTGTATTCGCGAATACCTAGGTTTAGATGATAACTGTATCGATGTTGATTTAACGCCAAACAGAAGTGACTGTTTGTCTATTGCGGGTCTTGCTCGCGAAGTCGGTGTCTTGAATAAAGAGAATGTCACTAAGCCACAGATTGAGTCAGTGGTTTCAGAGAGTGAACTTACCTTCAAGGTAAACTTACAAGACACAGAGGGCTGCCCTAAATACTTGGGACGCGTCATTGAAGGTGTCGACCTAACTAAGCCTTCACCATTATGGCTGCAAGAAAAGTTACGTCGCTGCGGTTTACGTAGTATTGATCCTGCCGTTGACGTAACCAACTATATTTTGCTTGAGCTCGGTCAGCCAATGCATGCATTTGATTTAGATAAGCTGAATGGCTCAATCAATGTACGTCAAGCTGAAAATGCTGAAAAACTAACCTTGTTGGATGGTCAGGAAGTTGAACTTCGTGATGACACCTTGGTTATTGCAGATGAAAACACTCCACTTGCAATCGCAGGTATCATGGGTGGCGAAGCCTCAGGTGTTAGCGCTACAACTCAGAACATCTTTTTGGAATGTGCCTTCTTTGCACCCTTGGCGATTGCGGGTAAAGCACGCTCTTATGGCTTGCATACAGACTCTTCACACCGTTTTGAACGAGGTGTTGATTATGCGCTGCAGCACGAGGCAATGGAACGTGCAACGCGCTTATTAATCGATATTGTCGGCGGCAAAGCTGGCCCAATCGTTGAAGAAAGTGATGCAGAGACGCTTCCTAAGTCTTCGACTGTGACCTTGCGTGAAACTAAAGTTGAGTCGCTCTTAGGCTTGAAGGTAGAGACAGCTGAAATAGAAGAGATTCTAACGCGCCTTGGGCTTGAAGTTGTTGATCGAGCAGAGGGGCAGTGGACCTTTGCTGTGCCAAGCTATCGTTTCGATATTGCCATTGAACCAGACCTGATTGAAGAAATTGGTCGGGTCTACGGCTATAACAAACTACCTAAAACGACTGCATTAGGCTCAATGAAGCTGCGGGCCGTCGACGAAGATATCTTCCCGCAGGACTACCTGGCTGATCGTTTGGTGAGTTTAGGTTATCAGGAGGCAATCACTTACAGCTTTGTTGACGAAGAAACACAAAAGCTCGTGACGCCTGAAGAGCAGGGTATCGCTTTGGCAAACCCAATCTCAGCTGATTTGGCTGTGATGAGAACGTCTTTATGGCCTGGCTTGCTAAAAGCACTAAGCTACAACCAGAAGCGCCAGCAGCCCCGAGTTAAGTTTTTTGAGACAGGTCTAAAGTTTGTTCAAGAAGGCGAAGAGATTGTTCAAACTAGAATGATCTCGGGCGTTGTCTCAGGCACTGTTCAAAACGAAAACTGGTGTAATGAAAGCAGAGCAATCGACTTCTTTGATGTGAAGGCCGATCTTGAGAATTTATTGTTCTCAATTGACCCGACAGTCGCTTTCGAGAAGGGTGAACATGCTGCTTTACACCCTGGGCAGACTGCACAGATTGTAAAAAATGGTAAAAAAATCGGCTATTTAGGGGCTATTCACCCTAAATTACAAAAATCCTTGGATTTAAATGGCTCAGTTTATTTGTTTGAACTATGCTTAATTGAAACCGTTCAAGGACAAGTGCCGAGTTTTGATGGCGTGTCAAAATACCCAGAAGTTAGACGGGATTTGGCAATATTGATCGATCACGAGATACCGTTCCGAGACGTTGAGCAGATTGTTAGAGATAATGCCGGTGAAGACCTGGTTAATCTCAATGTGTTTGATGTTTATTCAGGTGATAATCTTGCTGAAAACGGAAAGAGTCTAGGCCTCGGTCTGGTATGGCAGCGAAGTGATCGCACTCTTAATGATGAAGAAATCAACGAGTCCTTTGAGCGTATTGTGTCAGCACTCAGTGCTAAGTTTGGAGCTAAATTAAGGAGCTAGCGCATGGCGGCTTTAACAAAAGCTGATATGGCCGAAAGCCTATACGACGAAGTTGGACTAAATAAGCGCGAAGCCAAAGAAATGGTGGAAGCGTTCTTTGATGAAATTGTTGGAGCCCTAGGTCACAATGAACAGGTGAAGCTATCTGGCTTCGGTAATTTTGACCTACGCGATAAGAAACAAAGGCCTGGACGTAACCCTAAAACTGGTGAAGAAATTCCTATTTCTGCCAGAC
>NZ_LWFE01001397.1:0-1834 GCF_001635675.1 Oleiphilus sp. HI0061
CGGTATCAGGTTGGCCGACAAAACGCTCGTCTTCATAAGTGGCTGTACCACCTATCGCCCATTGTGGCGTAGCCTGATATTTCACATGTAGCGAAGCAGAGGTATCTGCAAAGTTTGCTAGGGTTTTTCCTTCATCCTCTTCGTTAATGGATTCCAATACTTCGGCATCCATCACAGCAATACCTGCAGACATACTGATTTTGTCAGTGATATTCCCCGTTAAGCCAAGTTCGATACCTTCTACTCGGTTCTTGCCTGTGTTCAGTGAGCCCAGCGTGCTATAGCTATCGCCAGAGGGGCTCTCCATCACATCATTTTTTGTGATGCGGAATAGCGCGGCTGTCGCAAGTAACTTGCCATCGTTTAATTGCCACTTCGTTCCAACCTCAATGCTTTGTGTTTTCTCCGGGTCACCTAATTGAGGGTCGCTGGCATCGACACAGATACCACCATAGCCACAGCTAGTGCCTACATCCGACTCACCACCATTCAAGTTGGTTGCAGTCGAGAAGGTGGCATAGACGTTTGCATTGTCCATAAACCGATAGCTGGCACCGATATGGCCGTTCCAATAGCCACCGTCGTCAGCAAATTCAGTCCACTCACTTTCTAAGGGGCCGCTTCGGCCATCCGGGTCATAGTTTGCGAAGGTGCTGTAGTCGTAATAGTCGTAACGAACGCCACCAAAGGCTGTCCAATTATCACTTAACTCGACGGTATCCATGAAATAGAGCGCAAGGGTTTCAACATTCCAATCTGAGTCTTTATCACCTTGGGCAATATCTCGTTGAATCAATGTATTGAGGTCTGTCGCGGTATTACCATTTTCGTCTGACCAACAATAGCCTTCCCCAACACCACGTCGACCTGAAGTGAAGCAGTTTGAGGCTCCTTCAGAAGTGTAGCTATAGACGCCGTTGATAACCGTTTGGTCGGTATATTCGACACCAATCACGATGTCATGAACTGTCTCGCCGAGTTCTTTTGTAGTCAGAAAATTAAATTGATTGGCAAAATAATCAACGTCTTGCCAGCCTTGATGAGTACTTAACGAAGCAGTTTCAAAGCCATTGGTATCATTCGTAGCATCATCAAGTGTTGGGTAAGCTGTTGTACCTCGGGCTCCTGTCGCAACATAACCATTCTCGGTAATACCGTAGCGAGTCAGATTCACAATGCTCGAAGTTGGGCTAAATTCATAACCAACACGCAGCGTTGCAGTACTGGTTTCAGATTTCAGAAAGTCCTCATCTTGCACATAAGAAGGGATATCTTTAACAGGTTTGCCGGTATCACCATCTATGTAGGTACCTAAGTCCGGGCTATCTTCGCCTCGGAAATGATAGACATCCGCAACGATTTCTAGCTGATCTGTTACCTGGTGAGATAGTGAGATTGCTGCACCTGCGCGATTTCGGTCAGCCGGGTCACGGTCGGGAACATTTTCACCTGACTTAAGCAGGTTAACACGTAGGGCAGTGTCATAATCAATGACCTGGTTGATATCAGCCGTGACGCGGTGGTGCCAATCGGTGCCGATACCGATAGAGCCTTTCGCAAAGTCATACTCGGTGCTTGCACGTTTGGTTGCCGAGTTCACCGCTCCACCTGTTGTGCCGCGCCCTGCAAAGCTCGCGCTAGGGCCTTTACTGATTTCAACTTGCTCAACAGCGAAACTTTCACGAATGGTCATGCCCGGGTCGCGTAAGCCGTCGACGAAGACATCACTGCGCGCTTCATGACCACGAATAACATAGCGGTCACCAAAGGCATTTCCGTTTTCGCCTGTTCCCAGGGTAATGCCAGGCTGACCATCCAAAATAGTGCGCAAGTC
>NZ_LWFE01001398.1:0-5085 GCF_001635675.1 Oleiphilus sp. HI0061
TTTATAACTCGGGTTGAGCAGGATCGGTTTGCATTTGAAGTAGCCCAACAATGCAACGGCAACACAACGGTACTTGCGTTGCCGTATTCTGGATAGCTCCGCAAGTTCTTTATCATTTAGCGCGAAGTAAAACCGCTGATAAGACTCGTTGAAGGAAGGAACGCTGTATAAATCCTCGATTTCCGCGGCAGTGAGAATTGATAGCCGTTTGTCTCTGCTCATTCTTTGACCTAAAGGTCAAAGAAGATAACAAATTTTTGGTGAATTAGAAATTAATAGCCCTCTACAGGCCACGGCAGACGGGAGCTTCAGAGGGTTTTGCGATATATGGAGGCAAAATCCCTAGGACCCCTTATTGGTTATCAGAGATAATCGAGCCGCGCATACGGCTTCTATCATGCACCGCTCAGCTCGTCTACCGCGGCTCAAAGAGAGGGATGGAAGAACTTAGTATGGCTGACGACCGAAAAAATAAAGGTATTCTCTTCAATAAAAACAATAAGTTAAGTCGATTCTATGAGCAATTGTACCCCGATATAGTCGGTCACCCATCCGAACAAAGGGGCTGTTTTTATGATTCAATTGAAAAAGTTTTCAGGGCTTTCTAGTCAATGGCTATTGAACTTTTCGTATGAGAGAGGAATCACTCAAGCCGAAATTGAACAGTCTCTGGATTTGGAAAAGGATTCCAACGGTGGGTACGAATTTCTGTCGATGGAAGATTATATCCGACTCATTAATTGGACAGCTAAACGTCTCGATGAATCTCTACTAGGCTTACAACTTTCAAAGGTTGTCAAGGGTTCTGACTTTGGTTCAGGAATGCTTACCGTCTATCACGCGGCCACATTGAGAGACGTCTGTTTATGTTTATCCCGATACGATCAAACGATATCTAAAGCAATTGTTATCGATTTCATTGAAGGTAAAAATGAAAGCCGGCTAGAATATCGCGTCAACATTGCACCCGCTTTTGATATCTCTCAAGAAGTTGAATTGGCAATGGCATTATTGATGAAGCTTTTGCGTAAGCAATTGGACGATGCCTGGAGTCCTCTGGAAGTTGGATTTAGTCATAAGCCCAATTCAAGTATTGAAGACTACTACGAATTCATTGGTAAAAATGTAAAATTTGAACAAGCCGTGAATTACTGTGCAATCAGTAGTTCCGATCTTAATCTTGAAGCTACTCCCGCAGACCCCAATATGCTGAAAGTACTGCGGGAGAATGCAGATCAACTTCTGGACAAAATACTGAAAATCGACGACATTGTTGGTCAAGTTAAATTCTATATTGCCCGGACGCTCGGCACGGACGCCTGCTCGGCGAACCACGCGGCAACGCAATTTTTTATGTCACGCAGAAACCTGACTCGACAACTAATGACCCGAGGTACTTCCTTTCGCGAGCTCCGCAATGCAGTGATGGAGGAAGTCGCCAAGAAAGCGCTGACGGAAACCAGCTCCCCTGTCAGCATCATTGCACTGCAACTGGGATATTCAGAGTCCAGCGCTTTTGATCGTGCCTTTAAGAGCCTTAGCGGCTATACGCCAATGGCCTACCGAAACTTAAGTCAAACTAATTTTTGATCTTCTTTTAGGGCATGATCAGGTGGTGGAAAATGCATATATCAATTTAGGGGCACTCGGCAGTACGGTGTCCCTCAAATACCTATTGCATTTACGACGATGTTTGCTCCTCTACCGCTCGGTGCGCCGCCACAATTGCTGCTGTAACATAAGACTGGGCTTCTGAATCGGAGTTTGCAATGGAAATGCGTCCAAATTGTTTGCGTCCCAGCTCATGAGGAGCCTGGCCTTCTTCCCACTCGGGATCATCGAGCTGCATATACGGATACGCATAACCATGCGACCAGCGATTTACAGTGATGGCCTCAATATCTCGCTCATGATTGAAACCGTATTGCCCCAGAACGCTTTGTAGCTGTTGCCGAATATTTTTCTCGTAAACTTCGTAAGGGGTGGTGTAGAGAATGTGGCGCCCATGTCGGAACAGCTCACGTCCGGTCTCGTTATTGATCGGTTCCGGTGTAGGGCTGTGAAACATGCTGACCGCCATAGGTTCATCTGGCGTCATCGGCGGCTGGTGTCCCCCGGTGGTGGTTGGAGGAGTCGCGGTTATGGTATTAAAGTAATCATGAGGGCAAAACATCATATTGCAATCCAACTGTGACCAAGCTTTACCATCGCTAAGAGCAATGGTAGAAAATACAAAGGGAATCTTAACGTTATAGCTGAGATTTTCCTTTTGCTTCTCGGGAAGTTCTGGGCACAAGTGCGGTATCAAACCATTGTAACAAGCCAATATACAGTGATCAGCAGTCACACTCTGAGCCTGTCCGGAAATTACGTAATCAACCTCGACCAGATTTTCACCGCGCTGGCGCACGCCAACAGCCGTACTGTTTAACCTTATTTTAGTGGTGTGTCGTTCTCGGTCAAGTTCACTATAGTCGAGGCGTTTAGTGGCAATGTTGGTAAAATTTCCCTCCCCTTTCGCTACGGAGGGAATCAACTTACTCACCAGTAGCCTCGCTACAGTTGCATTGCCATCGGGGAAATATCTGGCTTCATAAGCTTTGCCTGTACTCATCGTCAGGAAGTCGGCTACTTCACCCAACCAGCCCATCGCTCTGAGCCCTGGCGCGCCAAGCATGATGGCGTGAAGAATACTGTCCTTCCAGCCAGAGTACCCGAACATGCCACGACTAAAAACATCTAGCATACGAATTGTTCTGCCCGAAAACCCGACTCTGTCGCGAAGAAAACTATTGTAACTGGTGGTTTTTGAGTACTTATATTTCTCGAAGAAGGACAGTTCATCAAGGTAGTCGTGCTCGCCGGATACGAATTCGATCAGTTTTTCTTTTTCAGATTTATTATAAGGCAATCGTTCTATCGCTTCGCGATAGCCTTCCTTCGCGTGTAAAAAATTAATCCAATTTCCGCCAAGGTTAACGTGACCATTATCAGTCGCAATCGACATGCCTGCATCGTGATCGGTATTGCCCAAGGGGTAATCTTGCGTCATATTGGATTCCATGATATCGGTATCGATGCCCAAGTCGTCCAATACTGAGCGGGAAATATCATCGTAGCGGTCTGGGAACTCCAAGTTTTGCGAACCGCCAGCCCCCAATAACGTTTTACCTTTGACCTGGAATTCGTTGCGCTTGGCATGTCCGCCGAAATCGTCGTGATTATCCAGAATCAGAATGCGTGCATCATGGCCCATTTTTTTTCGATAAAACCACGCTGCAGACAATCCGGATATTCCACCACCAACAATTACCAGATCATAGTGCTCGTGAAGCTTTTGGTAGTGCTGCGGTTTCTCACCACGCCATGCCAGTGAGTGGGCCACTTCAAAGGATCCCTTATGGCTGCCCCGCAAGCCTGTCAAAGTTGGTGGATAGTAATCCGCAGGTAAGGGGCCAAGCGTCGTCGCCTCACCAGATGCGCCCAGTAGCTGAGCCCATGCAGTGCTACTGGATAGACCCATCGCTCCTATTGCCAATGCAGAACCATTCAAGAAATCACGTCTTGTTATACTTTTTTTCATATTGATATACCGTAAAAATATTGACCGAGCCGCTTTTAGTCCGCCGGTGAGTCACAAGCCAAACATCGACGAAATTAGCTCGAAAGATCCTCGCCTGACGAGTTGATATTTACATTGCTGGATTTTTGATAAGATAGAAAGCCACCATAGAAAGCAATGCGATAGTTAAAATAATTTGCAATCCCTATTAGTAACAAGGATTTTTTTGTTTTCCGGTAACCAATGAGCTTTAGTGTCAATCGGAGAGTGCAGTGAAAAGAATACCGAAATTATGTCCACGACGATAAATATAACTGTCGAATTGTAAGCGGCGAGATAAAAAGTTGTAGCTATGGACATAGAGGTTTGTGACTAAATTTATTGAATTCAAATTCATCAAAGTAACAGTCGTATCGGTGATCATGGAGCTGTAGATTTATCAGTTCCAACTCACCAGATATCACACTTCATTATTAAATCGATTTCTATTGGATCGCACCTGTAGCCGCGTCACTTCGCAGTAGGGTGAAAATATACCCGCGTAGCGTCGGCATTAATTGACATAAAAGGCAATCGAGTTGATATTTAAGGACGTCGTCCAATCCTCTCCAGTCGATCTCCTAAATTCACAGGACGGGCTCGAACTGTGTGTCCTACTTCTAAAACAGACAAGATTCGAACTCGATTTATCTGATTTCCGAAGATAACAAGAAGGTAGTGTGATTTTAAAAAAAGAATTTCGGGGATCAGCGGTCAATAGAGCCGTGACAGATACGCACTCACATGTTGCTTCTGCCGCTTTACAGGCCAATCTTTGGGAGCCAATGACGCCTTTAGACCCAGACCATCCACATAAGTGGCCAACATTTCAGCTTCTAACTGTACATCTAGATCCGGTCTGAGTTCACCGGCCGCCTGTGCTTTCTCGATGAAACCGGAAATACCGGCTACCCAGTCCTTTATCCAGTGTGTTTGAGTTTGCTGCAAAGCTTGAGAATCTCCGGCCCGCTGCCAAAAGTCTCGCCAGACACAGAATTCTTTTTGCACAGTTTCGTTGATGGGCAAAGTTTGCAGCAATAAGTTCTCCAAATCCTTCGGGTTGTCTTGTATCGCCTGCACTAAACGATCTTCAGTAGATTTAATTACCTGTTCTAATGCGGCCTGGAGCACATGTTCTTTATTATCGAAGTAATAATTGACCATGCCCTCTGTACAGCCACCGGCTTCGGCGAACTTAATCATGGTTACCTTGTGAATACCATAATTAGCGATGGCTTCTACCGCCCCTCGGGCAATGGCCGCGCGC
The DNA here is from genome assembly GCF_001635675.1 of Oleiphilus sp. HI0061. Taxonomy (NCBI): domain Bacteria; kingdom Pseudomonadati; phylum Pseudomonadota; class Gammaproteobacteria; order Oceanospirillales; family Oleiphilaceae; genus Oleiphilus; species Oleiphilus sp. HI0061. Next base: position 4,869 of record NZ_LWFE01001398.1, read on the forward strand.
CTTTCTTCATGATCTACAATTTTCGGCATACTCTTTTGAACCTATAAACAATAACAACCTAAACTATCCCGATAGTATATTAAATATTGATCAATATTAATAATTCATGTTAAAAATATTATCCAGTATTTAAAAGAGGTGTTCACTGTGGGTAAGAAACGTTATAAGACAACTAGGCAAGGCCTGAACCGACGCAGCATCCTAAAAAATGGGTTGG
>NZ_LWFE01001399.1:0-4185 GCF_001635675.1 Oleiphilus sp. HI0061
TCTACCTTTGTAATCATGTGGATAAAGTCCTTTATCATTTATATTTCTTTGATTGCAGTTTTCCAACTGTCGCTCGCCCGTACCTGTTATGCTGATGACTCAGGCGGTCATGTCAGTGAATCAGCGAACGCGCAGTCTGTTATCACTCATCTCTCCACGCTAACCGACACTTTAAGCTTAAATGAGTTGCGCGCTATTTTTAGTCTGAGAGCTAGAGCTTGGCCCGATGGAACAAAGATTACAGTGGTGGTTTTCCAAGATACCAACCCGGTTCATCGATCATTTTTGATGAATACCTTAAAAATGCTCCCGCATCAACTTAGGCGTCAATGGGACCGGTACATATACTCAGGTATAGGTCAGGGACCTGTTGTCGTTCAATCCGTCGAAGATATGCTAGCGACAATTAATAATACACCCGGGGCAATTGGTTATGTTGAAGGAGGCATGTCGAATGAGCATTTTACTACGGTCAGTATTCGCTAAGGCCGTTTTAGCGGTTGTGCTGGGTGGAACTTCTTTAGTTTCTTTCGCTACGGAAGCTAAGAAATATCTAGTGGATCATATCAATTGGCACGGTTTTGTTAGTCAAAGCTTTGTTTTAACCGATGAAAATGATTTTTTGGGTTCTAGTTCTGATGGTAGCTTTAAATACAATAGTGTTGGTTTAAACGGGTCTTGGAAGGCGACGAACTCTTTACAGTTTTCCATGCAGGGTCTTTACAAACAGATTGGTAACGGCGAGCCAAAAGGTACTAGACTTGATTTTGCGATACTTGATTGGCGGCTTTTTGATGATTTTGAATATGGTTTAGGTTTAAGAGCAGGGCGTTTAAAGAATCCGTTTGGCTTCTTTAACGAAACTAGAGATGTTGCAGTAACACGTCCTAGTTTACTGTTGCCTGAGTCTATTTATATTGATTACTTGCAAGAGATATTACATTCATCAGATAGTATAGGGCTTTATGGGCACCGGGAATTCCAGAGCGGTACGTTGTCGTTTAGTACTGCTTTTGGTGAGCCGATTTTTAATAGTCATAGTGTTGAGTCAATCTTAAGTACGAAAACCTCTGGTAGCTTCGATAATGAGCGCGCTAGCTTTACGAGGCTGTCTTTTGAACCCGGTTCTGGTGCGTGGCGCACTGCGCTTTCTTATGTTCAATTAGATGCTGATTTTACACCGGGAGCAGGGGAAACGTTTCAAGATCTTACTGTCACCCCTCCACTGTTTGAGGGTGAGCTTGGCCTAAAAGCATTGATGCTTTCTTTTGAACTCAGTATTGATAAATGGCGCTTCACAACTGAAATCCAACGACGAGATATCGAAGTAGATAACATTTTTGCTGGCAATAAAAATGTGGAAAAGTTTATTGGTTATTACGTTCAGGTAGATTATCAACTATCACCTAATATGCAGGTATATGTGCGCCAGGACGAAGCTTATCGGTTTAAAGACGACAAAGATGGCTCGGACTATGAAGCCGGTGACCCAATCAATAGGTATGCGCGTAATGCTTTTGCTAAAGACTCCACTATTGGCATTAGTTATGCTCCTTCGTTCGAATGGATGTTTTCAATCGAGTTTCACGCTGTAAATGGTACATTTTGGTTGCCTGACTTAGAAAATCCAGATATGGAAAAACAACGTAAGCACTGGAATATGTTTTTAGCTCAGGTGGCGTATCGTTTCTAATGCAAGACACAAAAAAACAGCTTTTTGTTAGTTTATATTGGAAGTCCGCAGTTGGCCTAGCTGCGATCTTTCTATCGTTTATCTCATTTTTTACATACTTCAATGTAGCGCAAATGCAATCCTTGCAAGCGCATAATAGAAGTGTGAACCAGCAGCAATATATTATTGAATATAACGGTTTGCTCAAGAAGAGCTCATTGCAGCTAATTAATATAATTGATGGTCTACCAAATTTAACGTCAGAAGGTCCGTATATTGAGGACAAGCTCGATTCGCACTGGCTGTCTTTACAGATAACTTGGGCCCTAGAGAGCGCAACCTTACTTAATGCAAAAGGCGAAGTGATTGGGCAGTGGGGTGATCAACGCATTCGTCCAAACTCCGACGTTATTGAGCGTACCTTGACGAGTCGCACTCCGTCCGAAGAAATGATCTGTTTTGAATTTTGTCAGTTAGCTGTACTGTCTCCGATTCTAGATATTAATGGTGATATTAAACTTATTCAGCTGAGCGTATCACTAGCAGATATGATGCTAGATTTTAATAGAATCACCGGATCTGATATCGGGATACTCACGCCGGTTAATAATAACTCTGAAGCATCAGTACAGTTTGGCAAGACCGGATTGGCTTTCTCTTCTTTGACGAATAAGCCTTTACTACAGCCAATTCTTCAGCAACATGCTATTCAAAGTCGATGGAGGCGTGACTTTGTCGAAGCTGAAGGGCAGTTAATCAACATTATTGATTTACCAGGTTCTCAGTTTGAGCTTATGTTCGTCTCTAACTCTGAATTGGTTGGTAGTAATGCGCTAATTGCATTTATATCTGATACAACCCAAGCCAGAGAGCAAATAGAGTATGCTCGGCACACGCACGTTATAACTGGCTTAGTTGCGATTATTGTTTCAATGCTGTTGATATTCCTCGTTTTGTGGCGGCCGATTCGTTCTCTGCAGCGGCAAGCCAAGGCGCTTCCTTTATTGCCTCAAGGACGATATAAAGAAGCAAAAGACAAGCTTAAGCGCATGGCGAGCAACCGTATTTTTGCTGATGAAATTAGCCAGCTACAAACTACTTCTTTGCAGGTAACCTCTCAGTTAGAGGCCTATCACCAGAAACTGAGTGATAATACCGAAGAGCTTCACCAAATGGCTCACTTCGATGCTTTGACTGGTTTAGCGAACCGGCCCTATTTGATAGAACTGGTTGATAAGAAGTTAGCTAGCCAAGATGAAACTGAGCGAAAGTTTGCGTTTCTCTACCTTGACCTTGATAACTTCAAACACATTAATGATGCCCTAGGGCACCTGGTTGGTGATAACTTATTGTCTGTGGTTGCCGACCGACTTAAAAGTTGTGTTTCTGATATTGATATTGCAGCGCGTACCGGTGGCGATGAATTTTGCCTTGTGCTTAGTGGTGTTCACAGTGAAAAGAAGGTTGTTGAGCTTGCAAGAAAGGTGCTGAGAGTGCTGGAAGAGCCCGTTGCGATTGAGGGAAGGCGCCTTTCTGTATCATCGAGTATTGGCATCACATTGTCGCTTTTGGATGGTGTATCCGCTGCAACCTTGTTGCAAAATGCCGATCTAGCGATGTATCAAGCCAAAGCCTCAGGTAAGAATAGCTACCATATCTTCAATCACCAGCTCCATAAAGATGCTGACTCGCGTATGGCCTTGGAGGAAGAGTTGCGCCATGCTGTCGAACGGGAAGAGTTTGTATTGCACTATCAACCGCAAATGGATTTGAGTACCGGAAAGCTGATTGGTTGCGAAGCTCTATTAAGGTGGCAGCATCCTAAGCGCGGTCTGTTATCGCCATTTTTCTTTATCGATATGGTAGAGAATAACGGTCTGATTATTCCCATTGGTAAGTGGATTATTCATGAAGCTTGCCGCCAGTGTGCCGATTGGCAGCAGCGCGGACTATGTGATGTTAAAATGTCGATCAACTTGTCAGCTCGCCAGTTTAGTGATCCTGACTTACTTAACGATATTACTCAGGCAATTTCTTTGCACCGTGTTAACCCCGAGAACCTAGAGTTTGAGGTGACTGAGTCCTTGTTAGCGACCGATATTAAGCATGCGATTTCCTTATTGAAAGAGTTGCAGTCTTTGGGACTAACCATTGCAATTGATGACTTTGGTACGGGATATTCTTCTCTTAACTATCTTAAGCAGCTCCCTCTGGATAAACTCAAGGTCGACCGTGCATTTATTATGGACTTACCCAACGATAATGATGACAAGCAGATCACGGCGGCAATTGTTGCTATGGCACATACTTTGAACTTGAAGGTGGTGGCTGAAGGTGTGGAAACAGTTGAGCAGATGGCTTTCTTGCAAGAGTTGGGTTGTGAGATTGGGCAGGGATATCTATTTGACAAGCCCTTGAGTGCTGATGAGTTCTTCTCGTCCCCGCTTAAGTCTGTCGGGTTTAAGCCAAATAACTAAGATAGGCTTTGATTTCCAGGATATTTCAAAGCGGGG
>NZ_LWFE01001400.1:0-8507 GCF_001635675.1 Oleiphilus sp. HI0061
TTTACGCAAGACCTCTTTGATGGTATCTGCAAGCAAGTTATAGCGCTTTAAAGAGATTTGAGAGGCTGATCGAATAGGAGAGATGCCCGCTTTGAACAAAGCTTCGTTTGCATAAATATTGCCAACACCAACAACAAGCTTACTATTCATCAGGAACTGTTTAACCGCTTGTTTTCTCTTTTTGGCAGCTTGATGAAGATACGCTCCGTCGAACTCCTCATTTAGAGGTTCAAGCCCCAAAGAAGCAATTAAAGGATGCGCTTGCCAATTGGAAGACCATAATATGCTGCCAAACCTTCGCGGATCGTTAAAGCGCAGTATTTTTCCACAGGAAAGGTGGAATTCAACATGATCATGTTTTATCCGTGGCGTCCTCTCGTCGACTATACGCAAACTCCCAGACATACCTAAATGCAGCAGTATACTTCCGTCAGGGACACAGATGATTATATACTTACCTCGCCTGAGAACATCGCTAACCGGCTGGTTTGTCATTTCATAGAGTTCATTAGAAACAGGCCAACGCAAAGCTTGCTGATAGATCTTGATGGATAAGATTTTATGCCCCTTGATATAAGGCTCAATGCCCCGGCGAGAGGTTTCTACTTCTGGCAATTCAGGCAAACTTGGCTCCTCATAGATAGAACAAATCACGCATTTTGATACAAAGGAAAGGCAAGTGTCCAATTCCCCTAAGCTTCACAATCCCAAATCTTCTTTAAGCGATGAGGATGAAATCCTGTACTTAGGTGTTGATGCCGGAGGCACTTTTACCGACTTTGTCTTGCTCACTGAACAAGAAGTGCGTATTCATAAAGTACTATCAACCCCTTCAAACCCTGCTCAAGCAATCTTGCAGGGAATAGAAGAACTAGGTTTAAACTCAGCTGTCGATAATAAACAGCTTTGTATTATTCATGGAAGTACGGTAGCTACCAATGCAGCGCTTGAACGAAAAGGTGCTCGTACCGTCTATATCACCAATAATGGTTTTGGCGATATCCTGAGCATCGGCCGCCAAGCTCGCAAAGAACTCTATAACCTCAATGCCAAACCACCCATTCCTCCTGTTCCAAGCGAGCTTTGCTTAGAAATAGAAACCCGACGTGATTCCGAGGGAAAGTTAATAAGACCTTTATCTGATGACGATATTGAAGCCCTTAAGCAAAAAGTTAATGACTTAAAACCAGAAGCTATTGCGATAAATCTCTTATTTTCCTTTATCAATGATGATGAAGAGCTACGCATTCAAAAAGCCCTGGAAGGTGACTATTTCGTCTCGCGCTCATCTTTTGTTTTACCAAAATATAAAGAGTACGAACGTGGTATAGCAACCTGGTTAAATGCATCCCTTGGCCCAAAAGTAAAAAACTATATTGATCACTTGATCGAGCAACTAAACGGCTGCCCTGTCTCAATCATGCAATCTTCAGGGGGAACCATTGCTGCTGAACAAGCCGCTTTACGATCTGTAAATCTGCTTTTATCCGGCCCGGCTGGCGGATTAGCCGCCGTTCGTCATATCGGTGAACAGTGTCACTTACCCAAGATCATGAGTTTTGATATGGGCGGCACATCAACCGACGTCGCCTTAATGGATGGCAACTTTGAACTAAGCGATGAAGGTAGCATTAATGATTGGCCGGTCGCGATACCAATGTTAAAAATGGAAACCATCGGTGCTGGCGGCGGCTCTATTGCCTGGATAGACGAAGGAAATATGCTACACGTCGGCCCTCAATCTGCGGGTTCCGCACCTGGCCCAGTTTGTTACAACAAAGGCGGAACTCAAGTAACTGTGACCGATGCCAATCTAGTTCTAGGGCGCATACGTGCAGATGCTTTCTTAGGTGGCGGTATGTCTCTTGATATAGCCTCAGCAGAGAGCGCGCTAGACACGCTAGCCAGCAAACTACAAATGAGCAGGCTTCAATTGGCAGAAGGAATCATAGAACTTGCGGAACAACAAATGGTAAAAGCCCTTCATGCCATTTCTATTCAGAAAGGGCACAACCCTAATGACTTTACCTTATGTTGCTTTGGCGGCGCTGGGGGTCTGCATGTCTGTTCCTTAGCTGAAAAACTCAATATGAAAAGTGCCATAATTCCCCAGAATAGTGGTGTCCTCTCGGCCTACGGCATGCTCAAAGCTCAAAAACAACGGCAATTTACCAAGACACATATTATTCAGTTAGATGATATTTCCCATCACCAACTGGAACAGCTGTTTGAAGGTCTCGAGTCACAAGGAACGAAAGAACTAAAATTAGAACAAGTAGGCAGGCAAACTATCCGATCAGAACGCTCTTTGGATCTTCGTTACCAAGGCCAGAGCTTCACTCTGAATATCCCCTTTTCTGCAGATCAAACCCGCAATATTGCAGACTTATTTCATCACAGCCATCAACAACACTATGGGCACCAACTCACTAATACCGCGGTTGAGCTCGTGAATGTTTGCCTTAGTCTGACAATTGAAACTCAGCAAAGTAATGATGTTATATGTACTGAAGTGCAAAATGATGCCACCACACAAGTCATTCAACTTCCTTCGATAGAAAAAGAAGTGACAATTCTTCAGCGAGAAGCGATCAAAGAAGGTGAAACCATAATAGGGCCTGCAATCATATTGGAAAAGGTTTCGACAACCTGGCTAAAAGAAGGATGGTGCGCAAAGATAGATCAGTTTCAGCATCTCGTGTTAAAAAAGCACGAAGTTATTGTGCAATAAACGAGCTGTCATACTCTAAAATATCATTGTTTGTGATAGCATATAAAACTAACGCGTGTCAGCTAGAATTTATAGGAGTGAGGTGAAGTAAATGTTTGACTGGTGGATAAACGGTATTCTCGATTTAAGTGTTGGGCAGAAAGTCATTGCAACGATAATTCTGACTCAAATCACCATCGCCAGCGTCACACTTTATCTACACAGACACTCAGCTCACAACGCTCTCGACCTGCATCCTGCACTTAAACACTTCTTCCGTTTCTGGATATGGCTGAGTAGTGCTCAAAATACCAAAGAGTGGACCGCTATTCACCGGAAACACCACGCAAAATGTGAGACAGATGAAGACCCACATAGCCCTGTTGCGAAAGGCCTAAAAACAGTTCTACTAACGGGTGCTGAGCTCTATAAAGAAGAGGCTGCCAATGCCGAAACCTTAAAGCGCTACGGTCAGCGAACACCTGATGATTGGTTAGAAAACAAGATCTATACCCCTCATAAGATGAAAGGTGTAGTACTGATGGGCGCTATCGATATTTTCTTCTTCGGCCTGGCAGGTATTACCATTTGGGCGATTCAAATGATGTGGATCCCGGTATTTGCTGCGGGTGTTATCAATGGTGTCGGCCATGCAATCGGCTACCGGAACTTTGAGTGTAAAGATGCCTCCCGTAACATCAGCCCCTGGGGCTTTTTTATTGGTGGCGAAGAACTTCACAATAATCACCACACTTATCCCAACTCCGCCAAGCTATCTGTTAAACCCTGGGAATTCGACATCGGCTGGTTTTATATCAGAATATTAAGCGCCCTTGGTTTAGCAAAAGCACGCAATATCCCACCTAAGCCAATAAAAGACAGTCACAAGCTGGAGCTTGATAAGGATACGGTGATGGCAATTATCCACAATCGCTTTTATGTTTTATCCCAATACCATAAGAATGTCATGATTCCGGTTATCCAAGCACAAAAAGCCAAGATGCAGGAACAAGAAAAAATTATGTTTAAAAAGGCCAAGAAGCTTCTCGTTAGAGAAGAAAATTTGGTTAAAAGTACTGAGAAAAGCCGAATCAATGAAATGCTTGACCACGACGTGATGATCAAGACCATTTATGAGATGAGCCAGGCTCTTCAAGATATTTGGAAAAAACACCCCGGTAGCCGCTTTCAAGAAAAGTTAAACGAGCTTTCTGAATGGTGTAAACAAGCTGAAAAAAGCGGCATCGAAAGCCTCGAAGAATTTGCCAAAAGTTTAAGACATTACTCTCTAAGTGCTGCAAAAGCCTAGATCAGATCTGGTCGCTAGCTTGTCGTTGATACAATTGATAACTGACTTGCCCGGCGACCTTTTCTTTCATCAGTTGCCAATCTTTCGGAATTGCAGGTAAAACGCCTTCTTTTTCCTGCTCCAGATAAATCACCGCCCCTTTAGCGAGTATCTCTGACTCCTCGATAAGTGCTAAAGTCTCTGTAAGTAAGCCTTTGCGAAAGGGTGGATCGAGAAAGAGTATATCAAAGGCACCCTGTTGTTTTGGACTCGCTTGAAGCCAAGTCAATGCGTCGAGGCACTCCACCACAGCTCGCTCAGCAGCCCCCCCTAATAGCGCGTAGTTTTCCTTAAGGCTCGAGGCTGCCTGACTACTTTTCTCAATAGAGCATAGCTCACCAGCGCCGCGTGAAAGCGCCTCGAGGCCTAAAGAACCACTGCCAGCAAATAAATCCAATACTCGGGCGCCGGGTAGATAAGGCATTAACCAATTAAACACCGTCTCTTTCACTCGGTCTGTCGTTGGGCGAAGACCTTCAAGCGCCGGAAAGTTTAATCGACGACTACGCCATTCACCGCCAATAATGCGAAAAGAGCCCGTTTGCGAGCTATCTATACGATTATTTTTACCATATGGCCGAGATTTTTGTCCTCGATGGTTTTTTTTAATCCTGGCTGGCATTAGAATTTCCTGTTATGTCATGCATATTATCCAAAGCACTCGAAAAAGCTCGCTTGTTTAGACGGATCCGTGCATTGTAAGTGAATTTTAGCCTCGCCGTTGCGATCTTTTTCAAAGAGAAATTATAACGGCATGAATCAAATACCTTAAGTTGTTCATATTATGCAAACAGAAATTTTATACTCTTTGGTCACCCTTGGCGTCATTGCACTCCTAATAGCAATCGATCTGATTCGCGCCAGACATAACCAAACCAAACCAAAGAAGGTTGAGCGCCAAGCACACCCCGAAACTAAAACGGTTCGCCCGCTGAATGAGTCTGCGCTGACTTCAGCCGAACCGGAAGCAGCACCTGAGCCTGAACCAACACCAGCGCCAAANCCAGAACCGGAACCAGCACCTGAGCCAGAGCCAGAGCCAGAGCCAGAGCCAGAGCCAAAAAGCTTTTTTGGCAGAATTAAGTCTGGCTTGAGCCGCACACGAGGCCGCCTATCGGGTGGTTTAAGCGAACTCATCATGGGCAAAAAGCAGATCGACGACGAGCTGCTTGAAGATATAGAAACACTACTTCTAACTGCTGACGTTGGTATTGAAGCGACTTCTGAAATTATCAATAAAATTACCGAAAGTGCCGACCGAAAAGAACTGAAGGACGCCGATAGCCTGCACGCTGTACTCAAGGACGAACTAAGCGGGCTGCTTAAAGCTAGCCATTCACCTTTAGAAATAAAGACTGGTGACTCTCCTTTTGTCATTCTTGTTGTGGGTGTCAACGGCGTGGGTAAAACAACCACTATTGGCAAAATGGCCAAGCGTTTCCAGAGCCAGGGACATTCTGTCATGTTAGCAGCAGGCGATACCTTCAGAGCTGCAGCAGTTGAACAGCTACAGGTTTGGGGTGAGCGCAACAATGTGCCTGTTGTTGCCCAACACACCGGCGCCGACAGTGCATCAGTCATATTCGATGCAGTTGAATCGGCTAAGTCTAAAGGGGTTGATATTCTAATCGCCGATACCGCTGGCCGCCTTCAAAACAAAGACAACCTAATGAGCGAGCTTGAAAAAGTTGTCCGAGTTATGCAGAAAGTTGACGATACCGCCCCCCACGAAGTGATGTTGGTTCTCGATGCCGGTACAGGCCAAAACGCACTAAGCCAAGCCCAAGTATTCCAACAAGCAGTTGGTGTAAGTGGTATCAGCTTAACCAAGCTGGACGGTACGGCAAAAGGCGGGATCATTTTCGCTATCGCTAAACAGTTAGGCCTACCGATTCGCTTTATTGGTGTTGGTGAGCAAATAGATGATTTACGCCCCTTTGAGGCGGATGAGTTTGTTGCTGCTTTATTCGACGAACAAGCATAAATCTCTGTCGATAAGATCTCAGCTTAAATCAATAGGCCTACTAAATAATGATACATTTTGAGAATGTCACCAAGCGTTATAGCGACGGCCATGAAGCACTTAATGACGTAAGCTTTTCAATGGCGCGTGGTGAAATGGCATTTTTAACAGGCCATTCCGGCGCAGGTAAAAGTACACTGCTTAAGCTGATTATGTTGATGGAAAGAGCCAGTGAAGGAAAGGTCACTGTGGGTGAGCAAGACCTTATGCGCATCCCAAAGCGGCAAATTCCTTATTACCGGCGTCATGTCGGCGTTGTTTTTCAAAATCATCGCTTGTTATTTGATCGCAGTGTTTACGACAACGTTGCGCTTCCCCTAGAAATTTCGGGAATGAACCCGCGCGATATCGGGCGTCGCGTACGTGCCGCATTAGATAAAGTCGGTTTGCTTTCAAAAGAGAAAATGACACCCATTCAGCTCTCAGGCGGTGAACAACAGCGTATCGGTATTGCCAGAGCCGTTGTCAATAAACCTCCCGTTTTGTTAGCCGATGAACCAACCGGAAACCTCGACCCCGAGCTTTCAGCCGAAATCATGAACTTGTTTAGCGAGTTCAATCAAGTCGGCGTCACGGTACTGATAGCGAGCCACGACTTGGCATTGATTCATCATATGCACTATCGCGTAATCTCGCTTCAGCAAGGAAGTCTGATCGACTCACGTTCTCAATTTGCCGGAGCAGATGACTAATGGCTGAGCTACCCAAATCTTCAGGCGCTCGACCTGCTCCTCCGCCAAGTGCTGCAAACCACTATATAGAACACCATAAAAAGGTGGCTAAGGCGACTCTGCTGTCATTGCTAAAAACACCCATTGCCAGTCTCTTTACCTGTGCAGTGCTCGGCATAGCTCTGGTTCTGCCAGCTTTGTTGACTAGCCTTTTAAGCAATATTGAATCACTAGGTGAAGATTGGGATGGCAGCGCACAAATAACGCTCCTACTTAAAAAGGGCGTGCCGCTTATTGATGGACAAAGGCTTGCTGACGATATTGCAAAAAGAAAGAGTATCACCAGCAGCCAGTTTATCGATAACGATAGCGCGCTGAGCAATTTTAAAGAACGCTTCGAGTTTGCCGATGCAATCGACTACTTAGACAGCAACCCCTTGCCGCATGTCATTATTGTTCGCCCATCAGATGCTCTAAATACGATTGAGCATATTGAGCAGCTCAAAGATGCTCTAATTACTCTTCCTGAAATCGAAAGTGCGATACTCGATGTGGTTTGGGTAAAGCGGCTTCAGTCGATCATTAATATGCTTCAGCAAGCAGTAAGCGTTATCGGAATAATGCTCGCACTGGTTGTTATTCTGGTGCTAGGGAATACCATTCGCCTAGCAATCGAGAACAAAAAAGAAGAAATTATTGTAATTAAACTCGTTGGCGGAACAGATGGTTTCGTTCGTAGGCCCTTTCTATATATGGGTGTATTATTTGGTTTTGGCGCCAGTCTAGTTGCCTGGATACTGCTTATTATCATTACCGCTATTCTTAATGGCCCGGTTGAGGCATTGGCCAGCTCATATCAAAGCACTTTTAGTTTGTCATCACTGAGTTTTGAATCTACACTATTGTTATTCTTAATAGGGACAGGGCTGGGCTGGTTTAGCTCTTGGCTTGCAGTACGCAAACATTTGGATGATATTGAACCAAGTTAATCAAGTAGAAATCCTATATTGCTGAGTCTTAAGTTTTATTAATCTTGTCTCTGCAACAGTAATTTTCAAAGTAGTACTCTTTTTTCTCCCTTTAGAATACTTTATGATTGCTTAATATATGTACAATTTTTCTGTATGGAACTTTTTCTTTGTTCTGCTGTCTAAATTTGAGCAGAGCAAAATATTGAACACTAAAATTCTTACGGAATAAATGTTGGAGGTTTTATTATGGGTACAAGCTTACAGCCCGTAGATATGCTTACCCCGGGCGCAAACCTGGAGTCATACATTCAGGCCGTGAATGGTATCCCTATTCTGAGCGTTGAAGAAGAACGCAAGCTTGCTGATCGTTTACATGATGAACACGATCTTGAAGCTGCACGCCATATGGTTATGTCTCATCTTCGCTTTGTTATTCATATTGCTAAAAGCTATGCCGGCTACGGTTTGGCTCAGGCAGACCTTATTCAGGAAGGTAACGTAGGCTTGATGAAAGCTGTTAAGCGTTTTAACCCTGAGTATGGCGTTCGCCTGGTTTCTTTTGCTGTACATTGGATCAAGGCAGAAATTCACGAGTTCATTCTACGAAACTGGCGCATCGTTAAAATTGCGACGACTAAAGCTCAGCGTAAAATGTTCTTCAATTTGCGCAGCAACAAAAAACGTTTAGCTTGGTTCACTCATAAAGAAGTTCAGGACGTAGCTGAGAACCTCGGTGTAGAACCAAAAGTCGTACGAGAAATGGAAGGTCGCTTAAGTGCTCACG
>NZ_LWFE01001401.1:0-5934 GCF_001635675.1 Oleiphilus sp. HI0061
CCTGACGACTAACCAAGGCCACTTGATAGAAAAGCTGAACATCTTCGGCACATAACTTACGAGCATAGGAAACGACGTGCTCCTGATCACCCATAGAGTTATCACAAGCGCCAGGAACAGCCTGCTCGATAGCCACACGATGAAGCACTTCTGCAATCGTCGCTAACACTGAAGCATAATTTGGGGAAAATTCGGCGAGCGCTTTAATTTCGTCAAGCATCGCTGCCGCATTTCTTGAAATCAAACAATCCAGAATACGATAGATCTTTTTCTGGTCAACCGTCCCCAGCATTGCACTAACGCCAGTCTCGGTAAGTGCATGGTTTCCATAAGCTATAGCCTGATCAGTCAGACTAAGCGCATCACGCATACTGCCATCAGCAGCTCTGGCAAGCGCCCATAAAGCCATATCCTCAAAACTAACCTGCTCTTGACCAAGGATATTCTGCAGGTGCCCAACAATGCGTTCTGGCGACATATTCTTCAGATTGAACTGGAGGCAACGCGAGAGAATCGTTACAGGAAGCTTTTGCGGGTCGGTTGTCGCAAACAAGAACTTAACATGCTCTGGAGGTTCTTCGAGCGTTTTCAACAAAGCATTGAAACTTGATTGCGAGAGCATATGAACTTCATCAATCAGATATATCTTGAAGCGGCCTTCAGAGGGAGCATACTGAACATTTTCCAGAAGCTCACGCATATCCTCTACTTTGGTTCGAGAGGCCGCATCGATTTCAATCAGATCAACATAGCGGCCTTCAGTAATACTGGTACAAGCACCGCACTGACCGCAGGGTTCAGCAGTAATACCTTGATGACAACTTAGACATTTCGCCAGAATACGGCCAATTGTCGTTTTACCGACACCCCGGGTACCGGTGAACAAATAAGCATGATGCAGCCTTTGACTTTCAAGCGCATGAATCAAGGCCTTAAGAACGTGCTCTTGACCAACCATCTGTTTGAAATTTTGGGGGCGCCACTTACGCGCAAGTACCTGATAACTCATGAAATCATCTTAGCAAAGTAAACGATTAAAATCTTAAGACGCTATAGTACACTGACAAGAGGCTTAAAACGACTTTGTTTTCACATCCAAATAGCTTCTATTCACAAGCACTCGGACTCAAAGGAATCAAATATAGAGATTATTAAAGACTTAGATCAACAGGAAGTAGCTATTCAGAAAGAAGAACTAGGGAAGAAAAATTAAGGTGATGACTTCCACCAGCTACACCTCGGCACATAAATCCACCGCTATGGCTGCTCCCTTCCGGGCCTGACCAGGTTAACAGCTTATTATTGCGTGGGAACCAATGAAAGTCACCATAACATTCCAAGCAAAATGGGCATATTGAAATGCAGTACTGCTGGAAAGTGCGCGCATTCTAACAAAGCTTAGTAAGCATGAAAAGAGAGTATCAAACGAATATTGGTGTTTTTTACATGCAATATTTGAGGCCAGTGTAAAAACAGCTGTTTCTACACTGGCCTCAAATCACTAATAACTGGATTAAGCTGATAATTTACCACTTAGAATACTTAACTATAACGGCCTTTATTTCTTTGCATAAGGCAAAAAACTGGCTAATAATTAATCGATTCAATACTTAATTATAATCAGGTGAAATGTGCAAACCCGATTATGCTTGGCAAGTTGGACATTTAAGATCTCTCACCCGCTAGCTGTAGAGGTATTTCATGCGGTATGAACAGCTTCAAGCATTACTGACCCACCAAACTGCGCTAATAAGCAGAATTGCGCTGGAAGCAGACTTAAAACTCTGCCTCCAAGATATTGCTATTCATATCGAAGCCCTTGTCGACGAACATATCAAGACCGCTATTTTCATTATCGAGAATGAAGAGCTCCGTCAACTGGCAGCCCCCAGCCTACCCGAGCTATTCCATTCAAAAGTTGACCGCATACCGATCGCTCACGATAGCATGCCCTGTGCTATAGCAGCGCAGACGGGTGAAACCATCATTATTGAAGACCTGCAAAATACGTTTTATTGCCAAAATTTTGCTCATTTATCGCTAACACTAAACCTTAAAGCCTGCTGGGCAACTCCCATATTTTCGGCCCAAAAGGAGGTCCAGGGAGTATTCATTGTCTATTTTCCTGAAATTCAAAGACCAAATGAATCACATTTAGAAATCCTGGAACACTTCACTCACCTAACCAGCATTGCATTAGAGAAGCATAACCTCCGAACCCAGCAACAAAAAGCTCAAACCCAGATAGAACAACTTGCATTTTACGATGCTCTAACCAATCTCCCCAATCGTCGACTTTTGATGGACAGAACCCAGAAAGTTATCGATAGGATTAAACGAGAACACCTCTTTGGCGCCCTGATATTTATCGACCTCAATGGTTTCAAGCGAATCAATGACTCCATAGGCCATTATGTGGGTGACAAACTTCTGGTATCCGTGGCCCGGCGGCTTCAAAACTCTATAAGAGAAGTCGATACCATCGCTAGGATTGGTGGCGATGAGTTTGTTATTTTGCTTGAAGACCTCAGTAGCTCTCGCAAGCAAGTAGAGCAAGAAGCTCTTCAAGTTGCCCAACGAAGCCTTAAAGACCTTGAAAAACACTTTGAATTATCAGACCGACGTTACCGTATCGACGCGAGCATCGGCATAGCAGTCATCAACGAATTCGATTGCGATGCAATAGAACTGCTTAAGCACGCCGATGCCGCTATGTATGAAGCGAAAAAGACTCCCCACAAAAAAATATGCTTCCATAATGATGTGCTTCAGGAGTCCATTGATCACCGCCTACGTGTTGAAGGGGAAATCAATGATGCGCTGGAGCACTTTGCCTTCCACGCCCATTATCAACCTCAAGTAGATTTGAATGGAAAACTAATTGCCGCAGAAGCTTTAATTCGCTGGCATCACCCTGAAAGAGGCCTAATCTACCCGAATGATTTTATCCCCGTTGCCGAACGCATGGGCGCTATGGATAAAATTCAGGAAGCAATGCTAACCGAAGCTTGCGAAACACTTTGTCAGTTGAAGCGCTTAGACTTACTCAAAGATAACTTTCGCATATCGGTAAATATCTGCCCTTCCCAGCTTAAGTCCAACACACTACCAATGAACTTGATTCGCACACTGGAGCACTACGAGCTTTCCCCGGGATATTTTATGTTGGAAATAACGGAAGGGATGTTAATAGAGGACCTGGAACAAACCGTTTCTATCCTTGATGAGTTGAGGCAAAAAGGCTTCAAGATATCTATTGACGACTTTGGCACGGGCTACTCTTCACTGTCCTATCTAAACAGCCTGCCTGTGAACGAAATCAAAATTGATAAAAGCTTTATCAGCACCTTGTCTGATGAACCGTCGACACACGGAGTGATAGATACCGTTATCGCACTATCGAAACACTTCCACTTTGAAGTTATTGCCGAAGGAATTGAACAACCAACACAGCTTGAAGTACTGCGTAAGAAGGATGTAAAAGGAGTTCAAGGCTACCTTTTTGCAAAACCGATGAATCAGTCAGACTTCATCAATTGGGTTAAGGCAGCCTAGTTTATAAAAGCCTCTATAGAGATTAAATTTCAGCGGCCAAACGGGAACCTTGGTCAATGGCTCGTTTTGCATCCAGCTCAGCTGCGAGGTCTGCACCACCGATAACATGAACCTTCATCCCTTTACCCTCAGCACCCGCTTCCAACAAAGCATCTGCCAACTTACGATTTGAGTCCTGTCCTGCACACAAAATCACGTTATCTACCTCTAAAGTGCGGGACTTACCGTTCACTGTGATGTGCAAGCCTTCGTCATCAATCTGATCATACTGACAACCAGGAATCATGGTGACATGCTTTTGCTTAAGCACAGCTCGATGAACCCAACCAGAAGTCTTGCCTAGATTCTTACCTAGAGCACTCTCTTTTCTTTGTAGCAGGAACACCTCACGCTCTGGGGCAGAGACCTGAGGATCAATTAGGCCTGCACGATTGTTCAGCTGCGTATCAACCCCCCACTCTTTATACCACTGCTGCTTTTCGGCCTCTGGCGTTTCTCCGTGCTTATGAACTAGGAACTCACCAACATCAAAACCAATACCGCCTGCACCAATTATGGCTACTTTCTCACCAACAGGCTTTTTATCACGCAAAACATCCAGATAACTCATAACCTTTTGATGTTCAACACCAGGAATTGGAGGCGTTCGAGGAGAAATACCCGTGGCGACAATCACCTCATCAAACCCCTCTTTGATGAGGTCTTCGGCTTCAACCCAAGTATTCAAACGAAGGTCAACGCCATACTTTTCAATCATCTTACCGAAGTAGCGCATGGTCTCATTAAAGTCATCTTTGCCCGGCACTTGCTTGGCAATGTTAAACTGCCCGCCAATCTTGTCGCTTGCATCAAACAAACTCACCTGATGACCCCGCTCAGCCAATACCGTTGAAGCAGACATGCCTGCTGGCCCCGCACCGATAACCGCAACTCGCTTCTTGTCCTGAGTCGGCAAATATTTCAACTCAGTTTCATGACAAGCTCGAGGATTCACCAAGCACGACGCCCTTTTCATCTGAAAAGTGTGATCCAAACATGCCTGATTACATGCAATACAAGTATTGATTTCATCGCCTTTGCCCGCCTCGGCTTTCGATACGAAGAAAGGGTCAGCCAGTAAAGGGCGTGCCATAGAGACTAAATCTGCCTCACCCTTTTCGATAATATCTTCTGCAATCTCAGGCGTATTAATTCTGTTACTAGCACACACAGGAATTGAAACTGTCTTACGAAGCTTTTCTGTCGCAAAACTAAATGCAGCACGCGGCACAGAGGTAACAATTGTCGGGATACGCGCTTCGTGCCAACCAATACCAGTGTTAATAATGGTAGCACCAGCTGCTTCAATCTCTTTAGCCAAGACCTCAATTTCATCCCAACTCTGACCGCCGTCAACTAAGTCCATCAACGACATTCGGTAAACGATAATAAATTTCTCGCCAACCGCCTCACGTACACGACGTACTGTTTCGATAGCAAAGCGCATGCGGTTTTCTGCAGAGCCGCCCCATTTATCAGTTCGTGTATTGACTCGTTCAGCCAAGAATTGGTTAATCAAATAACCTTCTGATGCCATGATCTCAATACCATCATAATTAGCAAACTGTGCCATCTTGGCCGCATTAGCATAGTCATTGATGGTTGACTCAATTTGCTTCGAGCTTAGCTTACTCGGTTTAAAAGGCGTGATCGGGGATTTTTTATTTGTTGCTGAAACACTGTAAGGCGTATAGCCATAACGACCAGCGTGCAAAAGCTGCATACATATCTTGCCGCCTTCGTTATGTACTGCAGAGGTAACGCGACGATGCAATAAAGCCGTTAGTTTATTATCCATTCTAGAGCCCAAAGGCAAAAGCTCACCACGGCGGTTTGGAGAGAAACCGCCCGTAATCATCAGGCCCACCCCACCCCGAGCTCTTTCAGCAAAGAAAGCCGCCAGCTTATCGATATGATAAAAACGGTCTTCCAAGCCCGTGTGCATAGAACCCATAATGACGCGGTTCTTTAGAGTCGTAAAACCAAGATCGAGAGGGGCTAGCAAGTTAGGATAATGGGGATTCATAAGGAGCCTCGGCAGAAAAATTTTGTGCAAGTCTAAAGCGTTTTAGGCCAATTTGAAACTCCCTTCTTAAGGAGTTTCGCGGGCATGGAGTAATACTTGATACGGTAGAAAGTGATCAGATTAAGATATCTTGGTTAGGGTATTTTCATCGGTATGTTCGAAGCCACTCTCACCATAGATATCAACCACAGTTGTTTGCTGATAATGCAAGCGATCCCCCTCCACTTCCAATGTTTGACTGAAGGACTTGGTATTTGCTTTTTCCCTCATAAACGCCGCTTCAGTAATGCCCCAGGTATCGCTGCCATTTTCTG
>NZ_LWFE01001402.1:0-3736 GCF_001635675.1 Oleiphilus sp. HI0061
TAAGACCAAGCATTAAGCGCCTTTAGTGTTTCGATTTGAAACGACTCGGATAGAAGCATATCCATGCCCTTTAAGTTGATCACNCAAGCCCACTCTCGGGTAAAATAGCGGTGAACCAAACGTTTATAACTAGCGACATAGTCTAAGGTATTCCCCTCATTCCATGTTCCAAGCATATCGATCGTCAAGATATCGTGCTTTGCATCGATCACAAAATTGGTTGTCTCTATGCGGCTCCCGCCTTCAACGCTAGAATTCGGGGATGAAGTATATGTAGACATGGCCTTTCTCAACATTCAATTACAATTCACACAGTACTTAACAAAAGTGTATGTCATCACAGCAATATAGCGAGTTTTACCAACAAAAAAACATAAATAAATTTAAATCAGGCATAAAAGCCATACTTTTAGAAGTACTTCACTAACTCCAGCTCTAAATAGTCTTCATCTCTTAGACCGTAAGTTTTCAATTGGTCGTCACTTTCGGCACCGTGAAACACGCGCGCTTCAATATTCAACTTAAGATCGCTCGCCAGTCGCTTGTTCGCCTCGAATGAAAACATCAATTCCTCAGTACGTGGATCAAAAATGACGCCCGTTAGGATTTCAGAGGAGTCTTCATCATTAAAGGCATAACGCCAACCGGCAAAAATATCTCGTTCAAAAGCGTGAGTTGCGTGCTCTTTACGGTCATCAAACATATATTCCAACACCCACCCCAGATCAGCAGAGCTTTCGAAAATACCCACTTGGGTATATTCAAAGCCAAATACTGCGGCGCTATATCGACCTTTTCTACCAAGAGCATCACCAAAGCCGGAATTGGTGATACCTTCAAACTTTAATAGCCAAGAGTCATAAATATATTGAAGTTCAATACCAGTCTGATCGATAAGATGATAATGAGGAACTAACTCAGAAAACGTAGCATTCGGGCGGAAACTGGCTTCACGACTCGTGCCGGAAAAATGAGATAAAGCAAACTCTAATTCACCGACATAATGTGAATAACGGACAGCAAAGTCACTATGCCATTCTTGTGCACCCGATGCATAGCTTGCTTCATCATTACTTACCGGCAAAGGGCTTGCAGATAAGCGACCATCTTCGCCAACGAAGGTTCTTTCGCGAAAGTACGGTAACCAGAAAAGGTCAATCGTTCCCCAGTCTCGCTCTAATGAAAACTTAAGCATCGCCTGACCGAGCTTGTCTTCGCCATCGGGGTTTTCAACACTGTCGCTTTGATTAACGATATCAACGAGATGCATAGATTCTGTGACACCCCAAAACACCTTACCGACACCCGCTTGCAACTCCCAGGAATCGCCATAGTAGGTCCAGAGCGCTTCGCGTAAGTCAAAATGAGTGCGCTCATCATCCTCAAAGTCGTAACGACCAAACACCTTGGCAACAAAGTCTCCTTGCCCTAATGATGTATCGAATTCTATCTGCCCGCTTAGGGAGCTTTGAAATTGACTCTGATCGGCAAGCCCCTCTTCCACAAAGGTACGCGCTTGAAAACCTAACTCACCTTCAACACTCGCGAGGGCATTGCCACTACTAAGCATTAAAGCACTCGTAAGAAGCAAAGTAGAAGTTTTGTGGAAGATGGTATTTATTTTATTTGTCGATAGATTCAAGTTTTCGCCCGCCTTTTACTGTGCAATTTCGCTACATCATGCATGGGTAAAAAATGGCTTTCAATAAAATATATGGAAAAGTTCTTTCCAAAACATTTACAAAATACATTTTACTGTATACATTTACAGGTACTGGTTATTCACACAGATAAACATTAACTCAACCTAACGGACTACACGGCATGCTAAAGCTCACCAAGAGACAAAGCGAAGTATTGCAACTCATCAAACAAAATATTGATGAAACAGGTTACCCACCTACTCGTGCGGAAATAGCTTTGGCACTTGGCTTTCGCTCTGCCAATGCAGCAGAAGACCATATTAAGGCACTAGCCAAGAAAGGCGCGATTGAGATTGTCCCCGGAGCCAGCCGTGGCATCCGCTTACCGCAAAGCGATATTCCCGAGGGTTTACCGATTGTTGGTCAAGTCGCTGCTGGTAACCCGATTTTAGGTGAGGAAAATATCGAAGACTACTGCACACTTGCGCCAGAGTTTTTCTCTCCTTCTGCTGACTACTTATTACGCGTAAGAGGTGAAAGCATGAAGGATATCGGCATACTCGACGGAGATTTGCTTGCAGTCCATAAAACCGAAACAGCTCGAAATGGGCAAATAGTCGTTGCCAGAGTGGGCGAAGAAGTAACGGTTAAACGTCTCAATAAAAACAAACACATCGTTGAGCTTATTGCCGAGAATGAAGAGTTTGATCCCATCGTGATCGACCTGAGAGAACAAGATGTAGTAATTGAAGGTCTGGGCGTAGGCGTTATCCGTAAGGAGGGTATCCAATGAAGCAGCTATCTATTTATGAGTCAGACTATCTTGACGACCTAAATACTATTAACCAATTTGGCCAAAGCCCGGTACAGCTAACTTACCCTGCTCAACCTTTAAGTTCTTCAACTTCTGGCGCCTCTCTAAGCAACGAGCAGACTGAGCATGTCGCAGCAAATGTCACGGAAATTATCATCGCTAAAGATAAGGCTGACTGCATTCAAATGGTTCTTCCTATGCTGAGCCAGTTAAATCAGGAACAACGCTGGCTTGCCTGGATTGACCCGCCTATTCAACTGCTCAAAAAGTGGCAAGAACAACACCAGGGGCTTGCAATGGAAGAAATTATGATTCTTCGCTCATCTGAATCTATATCGGCGATAGAATTAAGCAAACGCGCGCTTGAAGCAGGCACCTGCCACGCAGTAATTGCCTGGACAAACTCCCTATCAAATGAAGAGTTTGACTCGCTTGAGGGGGCGTCTGCAAAAGGAAATAGCCATGGAATAGTACTACGTTCCAGATAATCACCTTTGTACGCAACATATAAAGTTTTCTACTCGTTTTCTGTTAGTCGCTAGCCCTCGCACTTAGTGACCACTATTAAAGTTTCAAGGATCGAAACTTATTTTTCTCAAGCCAATACTATAAGACCTATAAGAAGATTTTCCGTCACAGCAATTATCCCATTATTAAGCCATTAGCATTATTACTTTTCCATATTTAGAAAAGTTATTCTTAGCTTCAAATATCTTTATTCATTGTATTCACACTGTTCAAAGCGTAGTATTCTAAATTCATGACCGCCGGTCACAACCTTTAAGTATAGTTATCATGCTCGCTACAGGCATTCTGCGGCAATAGAAACATTAGGTAGGTTACGCTATGATTGAACGCATAAGCCATTTTCTTGTTAAGTTTCGCTTACTGGTGGTATTCGCCTCATTGCTTGTGGTATTTCTTGCCGCCACAGGTTTACCGCAAACAAAATTTAGCTCCGACTACCGGATTTATTTTAGTGATGATAATCCCCACCTAAAAGCCTTCGAAGATTTACAGGCAACCTTTACAAAAAGTGACAACGTCATGTTTGTCCTCGCCCCCCAAGATGGCCATATATTTACTCGAGAGACTTTAAGCATCATTGAAGAGCTTACCGAAATGTCTTGGCAACTTCCCTACTCAATACGCGTGGACTCTATTACCAATTACCAACACACTATTGCAGAAGACGATGACCTTTTGGTAGACAACCTGGTTACAGATGCAAGCAATTTATCGAGCAGTGAAATTGCGTACGCAAAGAGTGTCGCACTCA
>NZ_LWFE01001403.1:0-4636 GCF_001635675.1 Oleiphilus sp. HI0061
AATAGCTTGCATAAACTAGCATGCAGAATTAACGTGCCAACCAATAACAAGGCGATAAAGAGAAATAACTCTACATTCAGAGCACTTAGAATTTCCAAGTTGGTCATTGTGCCCATGGTAAAACAAAACACTAGCACCAAATACATGCCGCAATGAAAGCTCTGCTTCAAACGCTTTACCTGAGGAAAAAATGACAAGCCCAGACCAGCACTCGTAATCGCCACTATCGTCACTACTGAAGACATACTTTTCGGGAACAACTGAGAAAGGCCTATACCAATAACCAATGCCAACACTGCAAAGCCGAGTACAGAGGCAACATTTAAAACATTTTCTTTGCTCACTAGCTGCTTATAGGCATGTGAACTTTCATCACTCAAGTGATCAAAGAGCCCCCCACCCGACGTGCTATTCAAGGGCAACTTTTCGCTTTCATTGAAGGCTTTTAAAAACCGGCTAAACAGCGGTTTTGCGAGGCTCACAACAAATAATAGATATAAGGCCGACAGCAAAATATCATAGCTGGTCATCGTAATAAACACCGACTGCTCACCTTCAATTGCCGCACTAATAGCCGCCATATTCGGGCCTCCTCCGGTATACGCGCCGACCGCTAATCCAGCAACTTGCCACAAATGCTCTATTCGCCCATCAAACAGTAAAGACAGAATCGTCGTGATAATCATCACGCTAAACAATGCTAGAATCATGGCTTTAATCGTTGGCCCAGCCAAGTGAAAAGCAGACTTAATATCCATTGAAAAAGCCAGCATTGGAATTGCCAAGGCTATGGCGACTTCAGTTACCTGAGTTTGGATCGAGAGCACATCGCTACCGGGCAAGTAGTTCTGGATATTGAAACCCGATAGCACAATACCCGAGGCAAAAGCCAACACCACGACACCCAGCTTGTCGAGAATGGCCCAGCGCTGAGCAGCGACAATCAACACAGCGGGAAAGCTGAGTAAAACGAGAATAAAGAAAATACCCATCACTACAACTATTGCTCCCAGCGAGGTGTTTTTGAGGTATCAAATACAGACCACCAAGCAACAATCTTTCCCTGATCATAGACAGCTATTTGCCCGAACTGGAGAAACAAGGCTTCACTTTGTCTGGGCCGGAAGAACATATAGTCGTTAGGCTTTAGCTCAGAAGACTCTGCAAGCGAATACATTTCCTGATTGCTTGAGCAACCGTACAACTTCACTCGTTCAGAGCCTTCTGGATAGCACGGATCAGCAAGCCAATTGCCACCATAAATAAAGCACGCCTTCTTCGGTAACAGCTTCGCACTCCGCAAAAAAGGAGATAAAGATGAAGCAATGGGCAAACTTGGTTTTTCAATTACCTTTAAAATGGGGGCAGCAATAAATGCGGCAGGCACATGATGCTCCAGAGTTGGAATATCAAAGTCGCTGGGCTTAACCAGAGCTGACGAAACTGCTAATTCATTCCTAAAATCGCCTTGCTGATACAAGGAATAAGTTGGGCTTCCCCCTGCGTTTAAACATAGCCCTTCATGAGAACCAAATACTTCGTCAACCACATTAACAAAACGCTGATAGCTACTTTTTGCAGCACGAGCCACGACAGCCCTTCCTTCCAAAATATTAAGCGCCTTGGCAACGTGGTAGTCGTAACCCATTAGTCCGCTAAGGCTCAATAAATCAGATTGTTTAATACGCTCTAGACAAGACCTAAACTCACTCATGTCAGCAAAGCCACCACGATGCAAACCCACGTCGACCTCAAGGTTAACCTTCATCTTGAGCCCTGACTCTAAAGCAACAGCCTCGTACTCGTTCAAGCGTTCATTTGAGTCAATCAGCCATTGAACTTGCTCTGCTGGCTCAAAGTCTAGCGGCTCACCTTGCTTCTCATACCACTGATAGAAAGCTCTAAGCGCCATGACAGGCATAGGTTTTCCTAACAACAAGTCCGGCTTTACGGGCCATTTATGCTCTGCAATATGTATAAGAAAAGGAAGGTGAAAGCACATTAAACGAGAGGAATTAGTTTCGGACAGTATATATTCCAGCATAGGAATACTGGGTAAAGATTTTGCCACCACTCGATAGGCAAACCCTTTTTCTAGGGTTTCTTTCAAGCGTGCAATATTTTCATCCAACAAAGATTTATCGACAAGCAGTACAGGGCTAGCAAGGCCTGCCTGACTCAGAGCGAGCGATAGCTTAGAAAAATAGTTTGCGTCCATATTATCCAACTAGTCTTATTATTTTTTTGGATCTGCAGTCTAAACCAAGTAAAAGTCCAGCCTACCTGAGATCATAAAATCCCAGACTAACACAAACATGAATATTATTCATATTTTAAGGAATGGCTTACTTCCCAGCTTTGAGAATTACAAACTTCTTATTCGCTGCGATATTTTCAAAGTTACCAAATATTCTTTTCAAGTCAGAATGGTAGCCAAGGTGCCGATTTGCCACGAGCCATACCTCGCCACCCGTTTTCAATGCACGTTTGGCTTCTTTGAAAAAGGATTGGGCTATCGAAGTGCTCACCGTATTTTGCTGATGAAACGGCGGGTTACAAAGAATCAATTCCAATGAATTAGACTTAGCCTTGCTCAAGCCGTCACAAGCAATAAACTCAGCACGGTTTGTAGGCATATTGACCGCCAAATTGTGTTTCGCAGACTGTACCGCCTGAAAAGACTCGTCATAGAAAAACATCTGGGCATTAGGAAAGCGCTGTAAGTAGGCTAAACCAAGTACCCCATTCCCACAGGCTAAATCAGCGACTTGTGAAACCTCCGGTAAGCACTTGTAATGCCCCAAAAAGAAGCGACTGCCAATATCCAAATGATCATTGCTAAAGACATTTGGTAAAGCCTTCAAGTTCAATTCAAAATCGGGAACGCTGACAGACTTGCACTGTTCAAATATATTCTGCTCTGAAGCGTACGCCAGAGATTTATCAACCTCTGCCCTCCAGACTCGCGCTTTTTTTACACCTGGCAAAAAACTCGCCGGGCCAAAGCACTTCTCCAGCAACTCATACTGACCTTTGCTTAAGTGCTTATCCATACCTGCAAGTAAAAGTGTACAGCCTTCTTGTGCCCACTTATTCAGTTCAGCGAGTAAATAAGCCAGCTGGCTTTTAGATTTAGGTACTCGACCAATGATTAAGTCTGGGCGCTCTTCTCGTTTGACGAGATACTCAAGACCCGACTCAAAGTCCAGCACATTATCGTCATTCGCTTCAGCATTCTTCTTGAGGTTCTGTCGCGTTGCTTCTAATGACATCCATGAGTCGCCGTAACAGAGGGGCTTATATTTCATTAAAGGAATCGTCAAAGCACCAAAGTTATCGTGCACGATACAAAGCTGCTTGAAGCTTCCAGCCATGTCATCAACCAGATTAAGCAGGTAGCTGTCTGCAGCATCCCAGGCACGCAACTGACTACGCTTTTCAACAGGATAACGCTGAAGCTCATAATTCTGGCCGTTAGCGGTAAATGCGTTGGGATTTTCTGATGAGGAAGAAGACATAAAGGGATTTTAACTAATGAGCGAACTGAGCATTATAGCTCAAGCCATGCCTATCAAGAAGAGCCTAAGTTTACAGCGCAGCGCCAGCCTGACAAGCAACAGAAAGTCTCTGCCTACAAGCCTGTTGATACAATTGCTGCGCCTTGCTTAAGTTCTTAATAACACCGAAACCGCTTTGATAGAAACGACCTAATTGAAACTGAGCCTGAGCACTTCCTGATTTTGCAGCCACTTCAAACCAACGAAATGATTCATGCGAGTCGTGTTGAGGACCATCTTGTAAATAGATTTGCGCCAAACTTAGCTGAGAATCGATATCACCTTGTTCGGCTGCCAAGGTATACCAACTAATGGCTTCAGCTATGTTTTTACCAGAGACTTCACCAGAATGATAAATTCTGCCTAGTTGATACTGAGACAGTATATGCCCATGATCAGCCGCCCGTCTCAACCAACGCAAAGCCCTTTTCGGTTTAGCTTCGACACCCAATCCATTTAAGAGCATTAGCGCTAAGTTATACTGAGCTTGAACGTCTCCCAACTTAGCCGCCTTCTTGAACCAGCTATTAGCCTTTGTTTCGTCTTTGACGTCTTCATTGGTGTAATAAATTAAGGCTAGATTATATTGAGCTGAGGTATCGCCCTGTTCGGCCGCTAGCGTATACCACTTTATCGCTTTATTAATATCTCTAGGTAAACCGTCACCTTTCTCATACAGCACAGCTAGATTATTTTGCGCTTCCAACAAGCCTGACTCAGCGGCTTCTACGTACCATATCTGCGCATTAGAAATGTTCTTAGCGACACCTAAACCTTCCTGATTAATTCGGGCCATATAGAATTGGGCAATGCTATCGCCTTTATAAGCTAATGGCTCCCATATATTTTTGGCGCAGACATAGTCTCCTGAATTGAAGCAGTGGCGGGCTTGGTCAGAGCTCGCATGCATCTCGATAGAAGTAACCAATAAAAGAAAAGCTAGAGTAAATTTAATATGAGCAATAAAGCTCGGCCAGAAACCAGTATTCAATACAAGATACCCTTAATCATCTGTCACCCGAAATAAGTACGTATCAGTATATACCAGCAACCCGGAAATAGGAGGTTATCTATATATT
>NZ_LWFE01001404.1:0-4064 GCF_001635675.1 Oleiphilus sp. HI0061
ACGGCAAAGATGCTTTCGGTCGTGAAACCGGCCTGGCAATCGTTCCCGCCCCCCGCTCTTTACCCAGGCTTATTAAATTACCTGCGGAGATTTCCAAGGGTGATGAACTGGTATTCTTATCTTCAATTATTCACGCTCATGTTGACCAACTATTTCCCGGCATGTCAGTGCAAGGCTGTTACCAATTCCGTTTAACCCGAAATGCCGACTTTGAACTTGAACAAGAAGATATGGAGGATCTGGCCTCTGCATTAAAAGGGGAGCTGCTCTCGAGACGTTTTGGTGACGCTGTTAGATTAGAGCTTGCAGACAACTGCCCAGAGCATCTGATCTCTTTCTTGCTCAAAGAGTTTAAACTGAGTAAAGATGAACTGTATCAAGTGCGAGGCCCGGTTAACCTTTCTCGCCTAATGCAACTACCAGATTTAGTCGACAAACCTGAACTACTCTACCCGGCCTTCGCTCCAGGCCTGCCAAAGCCTTTAAAGAAAAGCAGCAATATTTTTTCAACTATAAAACAGAAAGATATTCTTCTGCACCACCCCTTCCAGAGCTTTACACCAGTTATCGATTTTCTTCGACACGCTGCCCTAGACCCCGATGTCGTTGCTATTAAACAAACACTTTACCGTAGCGGCGCTAATTCTGAAATTGTTGCCGCCTTGGTCGATGCAGCAAGACGCGGAAAAGAAGTCACTGCAGTAATAGAATTACGAGCCCGTTTTGACGAAGAAGAAAATATTGAACTAGCCAGCCGCCTGCAAGAAGCTGGCGCTGTCGTCGTTTATGGCGTAGTGGGCTATAAAACCCACGCCAAGATGATACTCGTAGCCCGACGCGAAGCCGAAGGTTTTAGGCACTATGTACATTTGGGTACGGGTAATTATCACGCAAAGAACGCCCGCCTCTATACAGACTATAGCTTTATGAGTGGTGATGAAGCTCTCGGGAAAGAGGTTCATAAAATATTCCAGCAGCTCACGGGTATGGGCAAAGCACTGAAGATCAAAAAACTATTCCATGCTCCTTTCACCTTACATGACTCTTTGGTTTCGATGATAGAAAGAGAAGCTAATAATGCCAAAGCAGGTAAAGCCTCAGGAATCACCATTAAAGTTAATGCAGTATCAGAACCCAAAATTATTCGGGCACTGTATCGAGCATCACAAGCAGGCGTGCCTATTAAGCTTATTGTCCGCGGCATATGCTGTTTACGTCCAGGGCTAGAGGGTATTTCCGAAACGATCGAAGTACGCTCTGTGATCGGGCGTTTCTTGGAGCACACTCGAGTTTATTGGTTCCACAATGATGGTAATGACCAGATTTATGGTGCCAGTGCCGACTGGATGACCCGTAACCTGTTAAAGCGTGTTGAAACCTGCTTCCCGATGGAAGATAAGAAGCTAGTAGAACGCGTGAAAGCCGAAATTGGCTTCTACCTAAGCGATAATTGCCAAAGCTGGATTATGGACACCGAGGGAAAATATCATTTGAACCAACCTGCCGAAGCCGAATCTCGAGTCTGCGCACAACAATATTTACTCGAGCACCTTGCCTCAACCTAAAGCCAAACCTGGCACTCTTCTTTTATCTGTTTTCAATACTTTAAAAGAAGAGTGCGATTCAGCCGACATTACCAAAGATTCAGTACATTTAGTTTAAATTCCGAATAGAATGGGCTAACTGGGTACCACAATAGATAATTTAAATAATAAATAGACGCTTCCCATGACTCCTTCTATACATATCAGATTACTGCTCCTGCTTATAACGTCAACCCTAACCTTCAGCACCTACGCATCGATCTCTATTACTGAGCCTCAACAGCCATCAGACTTATCATTTCAAACTGACGCTAAGAGTGAATACGATACCAAGCTAATTACACGTCTGAAAAAGTCTCAAGTTTTCGAACGCTTGCGAATATTTAGTGAACAAGACCTTATTTTAAAACAAAGCATCATTTATCACTTTCACCAAGCTGACCAGGCTACAACGAGCCAACCTTTAGCACTTGACACTGCAAGCTCGAACAACAAACAAACCAGCCAGGTTGATATAAAGATCGACATCCCCTTCTCCTTTCTATACCAACTAGATCAAGGCCTAATTGCCAAATACCCTCAACAAGAGGGTATACAAGAAGCGATATACAGCGCAGCCGTTGAAAAATATTTGTGGTTTGAACTAGGCAGAGCCTTGGTTAGTCAGTTTGATTTAGGCGTATCCGGGCAAGAAGTATTTGCACTGGATAACTTCTCGACCCTTATGCTTATCAACCTGAACCACCATGACAGCGACTTTATTCTGGAAGCAACGGAAGCATTTCTACTAATCAGGCAATCTATTCCTTATGGCGGCGAAGAAGACTACGAAGCTGAGGTTTCACTCGATGAGCAGCGCTACCGCAAAGCCGTTTGCTTAATACTCGGCAAAGACTATCTGGCTCGCGTGAACAGAACAGAGCAAGCCTATCATGAGCTATTAGAAGAGCTGGCATGGGATCAGAAAAAAATTGAACAGTGCCAAAAACTGTATCTGGAGAAGTTACAGACCTGGCTTGATGCCTTACAACCGCACCTCAGACAAGAGAATAGGCTCACCAGCTGGCTTGCTGCACACTAGTCTTAAAGGAAACAATTACAGTACTTTGAGCAGCGCCTCGCATTGCTGCTTTAAGGTTTGTAACTGCTCAGGAGGTAGGTCAAGCTTGCAAAGCATTTGCTCAGGTACCGCTTGCGCCTCAGCTTTTAGAGAGCGACCACTTTCAGTCAAAGTAAGAATTTTTACTCGCTCATCACGAAGACCAGGACTTCGACTCAATAAGCCTTTCGCTTCAAGACGCTTTAATAAAGGTGTTAAGGTTCCTGAGTCCAGATGAACCCGCTCCCCTAAATCACTGACGTTGATTTCGTCTTTTTCCCACAATACCATCATGACAATGTACTGAAGGTAGGTCAGGTCCAGTAATTTAAGGAATGGCCGATAGGCTCGAACCATCGCATTGGAAGCACTATATAAAGAAAAACAAACCTGTTTATCCAGGCGAAGAAGGTCTTCCGACATAAATAAAGCTTAGTACCAAACGATAAAGGTAGCCGCGGCACTTACACCACAGGTTTCAACGAATTCACTATGACGACAAACATGTTTACCAATCGCATAGCTCAAGCCAGCACCAACAATATACAGTTCCAAGTCCCTATCTTTTTGAAAGCTCTGACAGCCACCCATAAGCAGCGATACGGCAATCAGGACACATGCACTCAACTTTTTCATCAAACTCTCCCAGACCTCCTTTCGGCAATTAGAGGCTATCCTACAAATGACGCAAGTATAGAGCAAGCTTTCATCCCATGATACGTGAAGCAGTCAGCATCAAGCCCTAGATAATCATCGCTTTAGAGCGCAAACAAGCTGTATTAACTTAGAACTGACGCTGCATATTCCAGGTTC
The DNA here is from genome assembly GCF_001635675.1 of Oleiphilus sp. HI0061. Taxonomy (NCBI): domain Bacteria; kingdom Pseudomonadati; phylum Pseudomonadota; class Gammaproteobacteria; order Oceanospirillales; family Oleiphilaceae; genus Oleiphilus; species Oleiphilus sp. HI0061. The sequence continues at coordinate 3,457 of NZ_LWFE01001404.1, forward strand.
TCCGTTTCCGAAAAGTGGATGTTTGCTCACGATCTTTTTGTAAAATAATCACTTCCCCCCCCTCTCCCAGAATCGTTACAGGGGCATCATCACCCTCTATATGGTAAGCATTACCTTCAGTATCGCTATCACTAAGCACTCCATTTATTTCCAAGGAAGGGTCTTCATCATCTTTATCTTTTAAATACTTCGTGCCTGCTTTTTCTCCACCAGCTGCTTGCCCTAGTTGTTCAAGCGCATTTTTTCCCACGCCATCCTGTTGATCTTCTTTAGCCGAAGCCGCTGCACTATCTTTCATAGGAGAGTATGTATTCTTCGAAGCCTTATCGCTACTCTTCTCCAACTCATCCCTTGAGCGCATACTTGAAAGCTCAGTTGAATACTCTTGCTCCAAAGCTTCCACCGACTTCTGCGAAGTTTGCCTCTCTTTTTGCTTAGCCTGTGTTTTATCGGAAGGCTGCCCGAGCTTTTTTTGGGATGCCTTTTCAGCTTGTTTTTGCAAAGGTGATTCTGGCTCTATCTGCTTAGTAGCGGCCTGACTTTCTTTTTTGGCTTTCTTTTCCGCTGTCTCATTCTCTTTGCTCTGCTTCTCTTCAGGACTAAGCTTC
>NZ_LWFE01001405.1:0-4235 GCF_001635675.1 Oleiphilus sp. HI0061
AGCATGGTGAATATTAATAAAGAAACTACTCGCCGAGTCGATCTGAGCTTTGGCATTGGCTATGGCGACGATATTGACCAGGCCAAGTCTCTGCTGAAGTCACTCGCCAGTCATGATGCCCGAGTACTCAAAGACCCGGCTCCTGTATTTGTCGTTGCAGAACTTGCCGACAGCTCGGTTAACTTTACAGTCCGCTTATGGGTCAACACTAGCGACTACTGGGGTGTATTCTTTGATATGCAAGAAGGCGTGAAGAAAGCATTTGATGCGCACGGCATTTCAATCCCCTACCCACAACAAGATGTATATATGCATCAAGTAGCATAAACAAGAGACATTACTCTAGTAAATCGCTAAGATACGGCCAAAATTGAATCGTATCTTAGCCAAGCTTTATGAAAGGAAGAAATACTATGCAACACCTTAAACTTGCCACAGCAATTGCTCTCATCTCTACAAGCCTAAGCGCCACAGTAAACGCTGAAGAGGTCTCTGAACCTAACTGGGATGCAACGGCTGAACTTGGTTTTGTGATGACCAGCGGCAACTCGGATACAGAAACACTAAATGCCAAATTTAATGCTTCAACTGAATACACTGATTGGAAGCACACACTTCAACTAGAGGCGCTTAACAGCTCATCAAATGACGTAAGTTCTGCAGAAAGATATTTTGCTGAAGCGCAGTCTGACCGAAAGCTCTCTGATAGAGCTTATGCGCTTGGCGTCATCTCGTGGGAAAAGGATCGCTTTAGCGGTTTTGACCATCAAACCTCTATCGCACTGGGTTTAGGCTATAAAGCTATTGCAGAAGATAATATGGAATTGAATTTCGAGCTTGCGCCTGGTTATCGTGTGATCGAAGACAACAATGGCAATAACGAAGAAGATAGCATTATTCGTGCAGCTGAGATCTTCTCTTGGAAATTCAATGAAACATCTAGCCTTGACCAGTTCCTGAATACAGAAGCCGGCGACAGTAACACTGTGACACGTTTTGGTATCTCCTTAACCAGTCAGGTGCAAGAAGCCTTGTCAATGAAGGTTGGTTACACCATTAAGCATAGTTCTGATGTTCCAGCAGGTGCTGATAAAACTGATCGTGAAACGTCTGTCACGTTAGTCTATAAGCTGTAGCATTACTTTTTATGTAGGCAGCGATGGTGCTAACCCGCCAGCGAGCCGCGCAAGGCTCTGCCTACAGCAGAAAAGAAAGTATCAATCTGAAATTTCAGATACAAAAAAGGCAGCTTAATCGCTGCCTTTTTTATTGAAGCTTGAAACGCTTACTTCAACAATTCTTTAGCTTGCTCAACCCAAGAGTCTGAGCCGCGTACTGATTTGAACTCAGCCAACTTATCGGCAGGTGCATTAACGATATCTTCCAAGCTATTAAATCCCGCTGCATTCAATTTCTTAACCGTCGCAGGGCCAACACCTTTCATCGAAGAAATACCAGACTTAGCTGCACCAGTGGCTTTCTTAGTTGCTGTTGACGCTTTTGCTTTAGCAGTAGTCGCCGCCTTCTTAACAGTTGCTTTGGCTTTTTTAGCAGGCGTCTTTGGCGCTGGCATAATCTTATCCGCCAGAGGAAGCTTGCTTAATGCATCTTCAAGTTGACCAACCAGCTTATTCTTAGTCTCTAGCAAAGCTTCAGCACGCTCTTCAAATTCTTTCTGCTGCTTATTTAGCTGCTTTTGATACTGCTTCTCGATTTTCTTCAACCACTTTGTTGCAGGCTTAGTCGCCTCTTCACGCAACTCGTTTACTTGTGCAGTCAAATCATCAACCTGCTTCTGTAAATCTTTCTTAGTTGAAGTAACTTTCTTGTTGATATCTTTCAACAAGTCATTGCTCAGCTCTTTAACCTGAGAAACTTTCTTATCAATCTTCTTTGACGTTTTACCCATGCTTCACCCCTATTAAAACTACAAACAAATTAAACAATAAATACTAAACAGTATAAAAGTTACACGTTTTTTTTAGAGCATAACAACTAAAATCACGTGCACTAATGGTATTTTTATAATTTCTAACATGGCAGATTCAACTAATCCAATTTGCCATGTTCTTTAATATAGTCCTTTACCAAGCTCTCAATTAGCTTTTGTATACTCGTTTCTTGCTCTATCGCAATAATCTTCAGTGCTTTCAATGTTTTCTTATCTAAACGTAGGGAGGTATTTTTCTTAGCCTTCTCTTTTTTCTCGGATGCATGCACTTGATCAAGCTGAGGAGTCTTAGCCGTACCTTTCGACACTGCATCGGTTTTCTTATCTGTACTCTTGCGACTCATAAAGAGACCCCTTGTCGTTTCACTACCCTATAAACGGCATAGTAACATCCATTCATCCATATTGCCGAGCACCATAAAAGGCAAAGGCGCGAATTATCGCGCCCCTACATTAGCTTCAAGATGGCACATTAAGCCTTCTTCAGCGCCTTTTTCAGCTTGCTGATTTTCTTAGTCTGCTTGGCTACTTTAGCTTTACGCGCTTTGATCTCTTTCTTGATAGATTTTGTTTTCTTAGACATGGTAAATCACCTTTCTTTGTGTAAATAACATTAATTGACGTAATGACGTCACTACGTCAATATCTATCCTAGACCTACATAACCGGAAATACAAAGTATTTGAACCTCAGGACTTAAATTGTCATCAAACTGTCACATAAGTCCTATTTAAATAGTCCGGTTGATTAAGCTGTATGCGAGTAGTTTCAAAATGACGAACAAGCAAGATTTTATAGAGAAAGAACTGAGTTGGCTGTCCTTCAATGAGCGCGTTCTACAGGAAGCCGCTGATGCAAATGTACCGATTGTCGAGCGGGTCAGGTTTCTCGGTATATATTCCAATAATATGGATGAGTTCTTCCGTGTTCGTGTCGCCGACGTAAAGCGAAAAATTTTTATTAAGAAAGACCAAGGCGAAGATGCCAGTGAAGATCGAGAATTACTTAAGAAGATTCAAAAGAAAGTCATCAAGCTAGGCGAACGGTTTGACGAAATCTATATTCACGTTTTGAAATGCCTGGCCCGGCGCAACATTTTTCTGATCAACGAGCAACAGTTATCTCCAGAGCAAGGGGAATGGGTTAATCAGTATTTCAAAGACAATGTTCTGCAATACATTAACCCTATAATGTGCGAGGGAAAAATCGACCTTGCTCAGGTATTGGATGATGACATCACCTACCTTGCGGTCGAACTAATTCGCAAAGGCGAATCTAGATATAGTTTGGTTGAAGTACCCTCAGACGATATGAGCCGTTTCATTGAGCTACCTAGAATCAAGGGGCAAAAGCGCCGCTGCATCATCATGCTTGATAATATTATTCGCTACTCTCTGAAGAGCGTCTTCAAAGGCAATTATAAGTTTGATGAAATTCATGCCTATTCCATGAAGATGACTCGTGATGCGGAATACGGGCTATCTGAAGATATTGACCAATCTCTACTAGAGCAGATGTCACTCAGCATTAAGCAACGCATGACAGCTGAGCCAGTTCGCTTTGTCTATGACAGGGAAATGCCGAAATCCACACTGAACTACTTGCTTGATAAAATCGGCATCTCAAATTATGACGCCGTCATCCCGGGTGGCCGCTATCACAACTTCAGAGACTTCATCAGTTTCCCTAATATCGGGCGCAACTATTTAGAATATTCACCGCTTCCGAGAATCGAAAGCAAGAAGTTCGCCGCTCACAAAAGCAGCTTCCAGGCGATTTCTGAAGGCGATATTTTACTTTATTACCCGTATCACAAGTTCAACCATTTCACCGAGTTCGTACGGCAGGCATCATACGATCCTAAAGTTGAACATATCAGTATCAGCATTTATCGCGTCGCCAAAAAAAGCCGAATTATCGATGCCCTGATCAATGCGGCAAAGAATGGTAAAAATGTTCGCGTCGTGGTTGAGCTGCGCGCCCGCTTTGACGAAGAAGCAAATATAGAATGGGCGAAGGTACTGACCGATGCGGGCATCAAAGTAGACTTTGGTGTGCCTGCATTGAAGTGCCACACCAAGCTTTGTTTAATTGGACGCAACGAAAGTGACGGCTATAAGCGCTACGCTCATATCGGCACAGGTAACTTCCACGAGAAGACCGCAAGGATTTATACCGACTTCTCTTTATTTAGCTGCCACGATGAAATTACCGCCGAAGTAGAAGACGTATTTAACTTCATTCGCTTCAGCTATAAACATTATCACTTCAAACACCTTATCGT
>NZ_LWFE01001406.1:0-3902 GCF_001635675.1 Oleiphilus sp. HI0061
AGTTCTGTTCATGAATTTCAATAGCACTGTCTTCAAAGGGATAAGCTTGTTCTTCAAGAAGAATTTCGTACTGCTCTAGCTCCAGCTCGTTCAGGCCTGTAGGGCGATCAGAATCCATTAAGTCGCGACTAAGCTGAGCATAAATATCAGCCATGCGATATCCAGCTTCGGTTGAGAACTGAGAGACACCATAACTCGCCGTCTTTTGATAGGCTTTCATAGCTTTTTCCAAAGCTTTGGTTTTTTTAATCATGGTTTCGTTTAGAGGTAGTTTTAACTTGATTCGTTTGTACTGAATAAAGGCATCATTAGCCAAAACACTCGCAGCACCTGCCGCCAAGAAGCGCATACGGTCATCTGCAGCATCACCCAAGCTATCGACCTTCTTCATTTGTTTAGCTAACCAAAAGCGTCGCTTCAGGGGTTTATCCGTTTCTTTATAAAGTTGCGCCAAACGATGAGTCACCTCCATATAGACATCAGCTGGCTCGGCATAGGTATTCGCATAAAGCCGGTAACTGAGTATCGCCTCTTTCTTGTTGTCAGCCTTATCGTATAGCTCCGCTACGATAAACTGAATATCCTGCTTTTCCTGCTCGGTTTTTGCCAGCTTACGCATAATACGCAATTCTCCGGCCGCTGCTTCCCACTGTTCGGTTTCACGATAAGCCAAAGCCATTTTAGCAGGCAGCGTATCGAGTAAATTATGCTTTGGGTAACGCTTTCTGAAGTCTGAAATAACGTCGATAGCACGATGCCATTCTTTTAATTCAATCAAATAACCTGCGGCATCATATTCTGCGCTGGCTCTGAGGGTGGAAGTCGGAGCAACAAGCCCCACGCGAAGAAACTCGTCAACGGCTAGCAAAGTCTGCCCATCTGCCAACTTCGCCTCTGCCTGCTTAAAGACACTCGCAGCCAGGCTTTCAATTGTTGCAGCCCGGCGCTTGTCCTTTGCAGGCATTTGGGTCAATACCTCTTGATACGCACCTTCTGACAGAACAAAGTCATTTAAAGCATACAAACTGTGCGCTTTAATCAAACTACTTTCTAATAAGGTTTGTTTATCAAGCTTGGGCGCACCTTCAAACGAAGTCGGCCAGTCAATCAGGCGCTGAGCCAAAGGTAATGCCCCCTGATAATCTTTCCTGTCAAAATACTCAGAGCTCACGAGGTACAAAACCGGAACCGCTCTATTGTCTTGCTTGTGAATATCAACAAAACGCATTTGAGCCTGCTCCCGCTTAATACTTAAGCTTTCCAGAAGAGCTTGCCTTGCCTCTTGCTCTGTTGGCAGCTTATCTTTTGGCAAGGCTTTGATGCTCTTTAAGTAATCATCATAGAGCAGCACGGAAGCGTAAGCCGCATCACTACGACCAGAAAATTCTGAGAACTCATAACCAGCTCTTTCGAAAGCCGAGATCGCTTCTGGAAAATGTGACAGTTGTGTCTCGCTCTCAGCCAATAATACTAGGCGCTCTGGCAAGTCTGAATGATTGGGAAAGGTCTCGGTAAAGGCACGGTTATATCGAGCAGAAAGCGTATATTCATCGAGCGTTTTTTGCTTGCTGGCAGAACGTTTCTTAGCAGCCTTGCGTAACTGGCCGGCTTTAACGTAATGGCGATCAGCTAACTCTTTTAACAGTGGCTCCAGCTGTTCTTTTGTATAGCCCAGCGAGTCGGTAGCACCTTCAGGCTCTGGCTTCGGAGCATGCGTTTGCCAAAATTCACTGCCTAAGCCATAAGTCTCAACAAATCGCACTTTCTCGGGGTAGATATCTTTCTTAAAGCCTGCGTGAACCAGCACAGTGATGATCTGCATTTGATATTTTGGCGACCACAAACTCAGTGGCTGCCTGGCAATATAGTTCTTATAAACTAACACCGCGTCACTAAACTGCTCTTTATTCAACAGGAAGTCTGCATAGCTGGAGTAAACAACATGCTCATAATGTCGCTGGCCCGTTTCTGCAAACAGAGCCCCCAAGCTTTCTGCCCCACCCAAATAAGAAAACGACAAACTCATAACGCGCATTAAGTCTTCGACCAGAGTTTGATGCTGATTCGCAACCAAGGCCGAGGCTTTATCTTGATCAGCCGAGTCCTGACTTAACAATAAATCTAACACGCGGCTGTAGCTTACCAGCGCTAAAGAGTATTTTGCCTGTTTGAACAAACTCCAGCCTTGCATGTAGTGGGCGTTAGCCAAAAAGGGGCTTTCCTCTTTAGGCGCTTCAGTCAGAATCACGGCAGAAAATGCCTGCTCGGCCAGCCTATACAGTTCGTCAGTGAACAGGATCTCTCCGCGTCTAAATTGTACTTCGGCATAATAGTTTGAGCCCGGGTATTGCTCGGCAATTCGTGTCAGTATCTTCAGGTGTTGATCACGCAAACCTTTCAACTCATAGGTCTTTGCCAATTGATATAAGACGTGATCGTTATCTTCTCTGTCTGGATACTTTTCAAGCAGACCTAAATAAGCAGTGATAGCGATATCCAGCTCATCAACAGCCTGCTCTGCCATTAATAATTCACCTTTCTGAAGCTTAAGATCGGCTAAGCGATGCAGAACCTTCATTTGCGTTTCAGGGTCTTTCAGCATAGGTAGCAGACGAGTGTAATTCTCGATAACTTCTGAAATTTCAAGACTTAAAGATGCCTCTCTATCAATCATCAAGACAGCAGGCTGAAGTGAAGCAATACTTTCAGGCCCATATAAGGGATAGGTTCTGGAGTCAAATAGCTGGCAGCCTGACAAAGCAAATAACAAGGTAAGCAAGCATGCTGTTCTAAGTAAACTCACAAGCTAGCCTCCTCTGTCGTCATGCTGGTTTTCTCTGCAGAATCCGAATGATAAACCTGGTCTGAAATTCGGGCTAATGACTCTCGCGAAGCCTTCAAATAAACACCCGCTTCAGCGATTTGCTTTTCGTAATCCTGTTTGGCCAAAGCAACAAGTTTATTTCTTGCTTGCGCAAGACTCTGGTCTAACTCCGTTCTAATTAGCGCTAGCTGCTCTCTTCCTTCAGAAACTCTCTTTGCTAGCGCTTCATTGCCACCATCAGACTCCAGTTTTGAACGTAACTTAGCTTGATATTCATTAAATTCTGCCATTTCACGATCGAGTGCACGAAGTTGTTTGACCGCCTGCCAACGATTGTCACTAAAGGACTCACTCAACCACCAATCGTAATAGGCTTTAACTCGATTCAAGCGCCGTTCGTAACGGCTACGCTTGCGATGANCATGTGGAATAAGTGCTAACGATGACTCGGCTTGCTCAATTTTCTTGGCATATTTAATCTGCTCCTCATTCATAAAGAATCGCAAGTCTTCAGTCTCGCTGGCATGATTAATCGCCGCAGCAAACCTGTCCTGCTCATCTTCCCAGTGTGCAGCGTCCTGGTTCTCCATCGCTTGCTTTGTTTGCTGTATTTTGTCTTCACGAAGCGCAATACGCGTTGCCATCATGGTGTCGAATGAGTCCAGCTGGCTAGCCCATTGAGATAAAGATTCTTCTAACTTATACAGCTCATGCAGCTCACTTACCTGGCGCTGAAACGCATCCGTTGCCAGAAGGTGTGCAAAGCTATAGTCATTAGGCTGAACATTTAGCATGCCATAGGCATCATTCACTAACTTCGCATCACCTAAGGGGCGTGAAAGGTTCAAGGCGGCAATCAAACGCGACTCATCGACCTCTTGTGCTTGTCTGCCAAAACGCTCTTGTAAAGATTCATAATGCTCAACAGCCACTCGGTAGCTTTGGAGTGCAAGCTTTGTTTCACCCATTTGCTCGTACAGATAGGACAAAGCATAAGGCACTTGCTGTAACCAGGGCGTAAATTGTGGGCGCTCTTTCAACAACGTTAAAGCTTCGAGCGCCAAGCCGTGCTGACCAA
>NZ_LWFE01001407.1:0-4085 GCF_001635675.1 Oleiphilus sp. HI0061
CCCTTGGCTGATAAATTAAACCTAAAAGCAATGGATGAGCATCGTAATATGTCATTGGTTATTACCAGTGTTCAAAATATTCTGAAAGGTCAGAACCCTCGCGTTATTACCGAAGTCCTGGTTAGCTATTTACCGCCTGCCCAGCGTGAAATTGTTAAGGCAGAAGAGTAAGTACGATGAGGGCGATTCCTAGGCCAAAACCTAAGGCAAGTGGTTCGTCCGGCTGGATTGTCACCTTTGCGGACTTAATGTCTTTGCTGCTGACTTTTTTTATTCTGCTACTCAGCTTTTCCAAGATGGATCTTCAGAAATATGAAGTGATGGCGATAGCTATGGCTTCATCATTTGGCATCGAGGCTTTGACCGGTGAAAATAAGGCGGGAGGCGCAATTATTTTTGCTGAAGCGCCCGCTATTCCCCCACCACCCGCGACGACAGACGAGCAGTCTGAATTGGAGAAAGAGTTCGAAGACTTTGGCGACTCCGATATAGAGATGTTGGAAGAGCCTGAAGAGAAAGAGAGCGAGGCGGCACAAATAGACCCGAGTATCGATAAGCTCACAGAGAGTTTGGTTGATAGTCTGGAATCTGAAATCCTTTCTAATGCTTTATCTGTAAGTTATGACTCCAACAAAGTGGTTGTGCGTTTCTCTGAGGCGACTACTTTTCCATCAGGGAGTGAAGAGCTAAAAGATGCAATGTTCCCGATTCTTGAAAAAATAGAAGAAGTACTTGCTACTTGCGAGGGTGAAATAACGGTCTCGGGTTATACCGATAATTTGCCGGTTAACTCGGCGCGCTATCGTTCAAATTGGGATTTGTCTGCAGCACGGGCTGTGAGTGTCGTCCATCAACTTATTTTTAATAATAAAGTAGATGCTAACCGCGTTAGTGCAGCGGGCAGAGCAGAAACAAATCCTTTGGCACCTAATGACACCGCAGAGAACCGGGCCAAGAATCGACGGGTCGAAATAAGCGTGTTTGACCCGGTTTGTGAGGAGTCTGACTGGGACTTCTAAAATGTATCTTTCTTGGAAGGCACTAGCTCGCTATAATGGCGGCCTTTTAGTCTGTAACAAATATTTAGAAGGTGTCGTAGCGTGAGTGGACCAAGTCAACCGAAAGTCGAAGATGAGCAGTGGAGTGATGAGCGAATTCAGGGGTTTTTATCTTTAAAGCCTTTGGATGGTAGCGATCCGGATTATCACGTACTAATTCAAGCCTACCAACATATGACTCCTGATTTCTTTCAGCGTTTTATTGCAATGTTTGCTGAATCTGGCAGGAATATTAATGCTTTATCTCTAAGCGGTGAGACAATATTTGATCGCGTGTCGGAGCATGCTAAGTCTCAAGCATACAGTGATGTATTGAAATCAAATGCTGCGCTGAAGTCTAGCGAGCTATAAGCTTCTGATTCCTGATATAAGGCTGATGGCTCTATGAATGACGATATTGCCTTTCGCTTTGGCGGTATTGCTCGCCTGTATGGTTTGCCAACGCTAGAGCGTTTTCAGCATAGTCATATTGCCGTGATTGGTATTGGCGGTGTCGGTTCCTGGGCCGCCGAAGCCTTAGCTCGATCGGGTATTGGTGAAGTTACCCTATTTGATCTGGATGATATTTGCGTTTCGAATATCAACAGGCAAATCCATGCATTGCAAGACACGGTTGGGGCGATGAAGGTGGAGGCTATGGCTGCTCGAATGCAGCAGATTAATCCGCAGATCAAAGTACATGCAAACCACACCTTTATTACGCCTGCAAATGTAGAAACTTTGCTGCACAAAGGCTTTGACTATGTCTTTGATGCGACCGATAGTGTCAAAGCAAAGACTGCCATTATTGCTCATTGTTCGCGACATAAGATTAAGTTGATCTGCTCGGGAGGCGCCGGTGGCCAAGTTGATCCGAGTCAGATTCAAATTGCTGACTTAAATCGTACTATCCAGGACCCATTGCTTGCCAAGATACGCAATAATCTTCGTCGCATGCATGGCTTTTCCCGAAACCCCAAACGCAAATATCGGATTGACTGTGTATATTCGACTGAGCAATTAGTTTACGCACACAGTGATGGCGCAGTATGTCACGAAAAGCCAGCCGAAGGCGGTCCGGTAAAACTGGATTGTGCCTCGGGCTTTGGTGCGGCAACTCACATAACGGCAACATTCGCCTTTATGGCGGTATCTCAAATTCTAAAGAAACTCGCAATCCTGGCAGAATGATCTTTAATTGTAAGACGTCCCTTAAAAGGGTGTTGTAACGAGTTAAAGTGCTTCCCCATAGATGTATGTTGCGGGTGGGCCGATTTCAAAGAAAAGAATCCGTTTCTATGGTTGAGCTGCAGCTTATTTTACTGGCGAGTATTGGTGTTATTTCCCTTATTTGTCAATGGATTGCCTGGCGTTTACGTTTGCCGGCAATTTTATTTCTCTTACTTGCAGGAATTCTTATCGGGCCTGGTTTAGGTATTCTGGAGCCGGATGCCTTGTTTGGTGAAATGCTATTCCCGATTGTATCGCTGGCCGTTGCCGTGATTCTGTTTGAGGGTAGCCTTACTCTTAAATTTCAGGAGCTACGTGAACACGGCAAGATGGTTCGCAACCTTCTAATGTCTGGTGTAGTTGTTACTTGGTCTATCGGAACCATTGCCAGCCGTTATCTAGTTGACCTGTCTTGGCCGGTCGCAACCTTATTTGGTGCAATTGTGGTGGTTAGTGGGCCTACGGTGATCATGCCGTTATTACGATCGGTTCGACCCAATGCCCGAATTACCAATATTCTTAAGTGGGAAGGAATCGTAGTCGATCCGATAGGAGCGCTACTGGCTGTTTTGGTATTTGAATTTATTGTATCCAGCGGTATGAGCAAAAGCCTGGCCTTTGAGCATGTCTTGCAGACTTTTGGTTCGACCTTGGTGTTGGGGGTCGTCTTAGGCTGCTCTTCAGGTTATTACTTGGGGAGAGCATTAAGAAGTCATTGGTTACCCCAGTTCTTGCAAAATGCCGGAACACTGACGTTTATGTTGGGTATCTTCGCATTTTCTAACTTTTTGGTTCACGAGTCGGGTCTTTTGACAGTGACCATTATGGGGATCTGGCTGGCGAACATGAAAGGTGTGCCGGTTGAAGATATTCTCGAATTCAAAGAGTCGCTCAGTGTTCTTCTGATCTCGGCACTATTTATATTGCTTGCGGCAAGAATGGATCTGAGTATGGCTACTGCTTTGGGCTGGAATGCTCTGTGGGTAATTCTCATACTAATGCTGGTGGCCAGGCCTCTTTCGGTTTGGTTAGCCGCGGTCAAAACAGACTTGAGCTGGCAGGAGAAAACCTTTTTAGGCTGGGTTGCGCCAAGAGGCATTGTCGCTGCGGCGGTGTCAGCGTTATTTGCTTTTAAACTGGAGCAAGCAGGGCATGCCGATGCGGGTGCCTTAGTTCCGATGGTGTTTTTGGTTATCGTTGTTACTGTCATTATCCAAAGTATTACCTCAAGCCCTTTGGCGGGCTTGTTAAAGGTTAAAGAGCCGGATGATAATGGCTTTCTATTTATTGGTGCGAACGCCGTGGCGAGAAATTTGGCAAAGGCTATGATCGGCAAAGGTGTCACCGTTATTCTGACAGATACCAGTTGGGAAAATGTCAGGGCAGCGCGAATGGACAATCTGCCAGTCTATTATGGTAACCCCGTTTCAGAGCATGCTGAAAATAACCTGGATTTAACCGGGGTTGGTCATATGTTGGCTATCTCGCCCTATAAACAGTTGAATACTTTATCGACCTATCATTATCTGGACTTAATGGGTGTTGGGAGTGTTCTTGGTTTGCCTGAAGGTGATCAGGATGTGCGCGCTAGTCATCAATCGTCTGAAAAATATGTGCGAACACGAAATCAGTTTGACGAGGGAGCGACCTTTGCAAAGTTAGCGAGCTTGGTAAGTAAAGGCGCGACAATTAGAACGACGCAGCTCTCTGAAGAGTTTACCTATGAGGACTATTTACAGCTCCATGGTAATCGGCTGACGCTATTGTTTGCGATTCGTCCAGATAAGCAGGTTGTGCCTTTAGGCAGAACAGATGCAA
>NZ_LWFE01001408.1:0-2619 GCF_001635675.1 Oleiphilus sp. HI0061
CCTCAGGATCAGTTAGCGGTAGTGCTTGCTCCAGAAAATATAAGTCTGATTTCTGTTAATGGGCGAGAGGTTCCTACTTATCTGTTAAGTAATATTGAAACAAAATATGGCCTGAGAGCCGGTCTTAACCAGCTTGTATTCAAGTACGAAAGTATCTGGGCGAAGCCTGGTCCTCAGACAAATGGAAATAGTAGGTCAGAGAAAACCGAGTCACAGTTAGTGATGCTCGAGTTTAATGCTCTGGCAGGGGAGTCATATAACTTTGTATATGCCGAAGCGGATAATATCAGAGAGGCTCGTAGCTTGGCTTCAAACTTCTCTGCATCGCTTGTTGATAAGGTGGGGCAGGAGCTTGCTGTTTCAGTCCCCTATACCGAGAAGAGCTCGGCTAATCAGAAGGTTTTCGTATCCGGGAAGGTGACTGGCGCCGACTCAGGCTTGAGTGAGTCAAAAAGTGAAGCTGCTTCCAGTCTGGTCTCGCTGAAAGAGCTTTGGGGGAAGACTAGCACTGAAGATAGAAAAGCCTTTTTGGTTTGGGCGTTTCAGGAGTAAAAAAGCGCTAAGTCGGCTTAGGTCGAAGAGCTGGCTCTACAGCTTGCCGCTATTTTCCTACGCAAAAGATGTTGCTGACTAAGCCGGCAACATCTTCGATAAAACCAGTCTTGTTTGTATTTGGCTCACTCAGATCAATATCGGTGCAATCTGGTATTTCTGTTTCGCTACTTAGAATCGTTTCTATCGCTGTCTGAAAGTATTTTTCAAAGGGTTGCTTAAGGGACAGTGCTTCAGGGTTGTAGGTGCAGGTGACACTGTAATTGCCGTTATAACTCACAATCATCAGTGCTAAACCAATACCGTCAAATAAAGGCGCAGTGCTAATAAATTGTGTTAATTCTGCATTTTCAAAGTAGAGCGGGAATTGAGGGCCAGGAATGTTAATGATCGGTAAATTGAACATCGGCTTATGTTTCTGTGCCAGTAGAAACTCAGAATAAACTCGTGCAGACAGTCCCGCAATGCAAGAGGGAACGAGTTCGGTCAAGTGGCTGGCTGATATTGCTGAGTCGTAGTGATTTTCCAAGGTTGCTGCCTTGTGAATCATGCAAATTCGCTTTATCGGGTCCTGCTCTGTGCTAGCAAGTGAGAATAATGTGGCGGCTAGCTGGTTTCCGGACTTAACGTCGAGGCTTGTTGAGCGAACAGATATCGGTGCTAGCGCAATAAGGTCTGATTCGGACTCGGCTTCCATATCTCTAAGATAGCTGGCAATGGCTTCGGCGCAGATCCCCATGACAACGTCATTTGTTGTGACTGAGCCAAGGCCTTTCTTAATCGACCTTACTTGATTGAGAGGAATCTCTATATTCTCGATCGCACGAGACTTGCTGATCTTTTGATTCATTGGTGTGTCGGCAACCTTCATCAGACTAGATGGAAGGTTGAGAGAGGAAAGGCGCTCGGTGATAACGGAGTAAAATACCGAGGCAGCCGTGTCTTTTGCCAGTAAAGTGAGTTTTGCCGGAATATTAAATACGTTGTTATAGGCTGCACCTAGCCAGGAACCTGTGTCGGGCAGAGGGGTTGGTGTCCAGTCTTGATCTGATTCAGGTTTTGTCACTTCAGGGCTGACATGAACTAACTGGCTTAGAATATCTTCACCACTTACTCCGTCAATAGCTGTGATGTGAACCTTCAGCAGAAGAGCGAAGTGTTCTTGCTCGTAGCTTTTGCTTGGGTCAACTTGCAAATCCTCAATATATCTAGCTTCCCAAAGAGGGCGAGTCCGGTCGAGCGGCGCACTAAAAAAGTCGGCTGCGCTATTGAGTAGCGTTTCTTTCTGGCTTAATTTGTCGTGGCTGATATGTCGGGCGGCGTCAAAGTCCGGGTCGTCAGTCCAGACGGGTAGGTCTAGATTGAGAGGGTATTCGACTAAGCGCTCACGAAAGAATGGTTCATTCCCGAGTTTTGACTGGAGTACACGTTGAAAGTGCTCAAAATCAAGTGTGTTGTCGCCTTTAGGGCGCTGGAATACGAAAACACCACCTACGTGGAGAGGGGTGTGTTCGGTTTCCAGATATAAAAACGAAGAATCAAGTTCGGACAGCTGCTGCATTCATCAGGCTCATGTTTATACTTTTAATGTTTATAGTATATCGAAGCTTTGTGCGATGGAATAACTTATTTGTCTCTCTGGACTGCAAGCTTTGCCAGCCCAGCAAGTGCTTCTTTATAAACGCTGCCTGGAAGAATACCTAGGCAGTCGCATGCTTTTTGATAAGCTAGATCAGCCTGCTTTTTAGTGTAATCTAGCGCGCCACTATTTTGTACAGCGATACAGATTGCATCGAGCTGGCTTGCGTCACCATTACGGATGGCTTTACGAATTAGAACTCGCTCTTCTTCACTGCCGTTTTTCATAGTGTAGATCAGCGGCAAGGTTGGTTTGCCCTCGGCCAGGTCATCGCCGACATTCTTGCCCATTGTCTCGGCGTCGCCAATGTAATCCAGCATGTCGTCAACCAGCTGGAATGCTAAGCCTAGCTGCAGGCCGTATTCCTTTAAGGCTTCTTGTTGCTCAGTACTTGCGTTTGCAAGCAGAGCTGAAGAGTGAGACGCTGC
>NZ_LWFE01001409.1:0-2998 GCF_001635675.1 Oleiphilus sp. HI0061
GATAACCAAGCAGCTCTTAGAGGACAATATGTACCCAATGACGGTTGAAGGGCTCGAAGACGCAATGCGCTATCTCAGTCGCTAAGTTGGGGTGTTTGGATAATCTTTAATCAATATTTCTTTCACGATTACAATTACTTACTTATTTAGTGACATAGCACAGATTTTTTTCTTTAAGACTTGCTATTATCAGAATAACAATCACTTATAAAATTTTGAAGTTTGTTATGGGTATCCAGCGGTTTCTTGTTTTCGTTGTTCTAATCTCTATATCGTGTATGCAGTTGAATGCAGCGCCCCCTGTTGCTCAGCCCGCTAACAATAGCCTTCCTGCAAGCCAGTCTCAGAAATCTCCTGTAAAGAAAAAGTCTCCCGAGTTGGTTAAGCTTGCCAAAGAGGCCGAACAGATCAAGTCAGACTTAATTGAGCTAAATAGAGAACTTTATAATTTTGAAGAACAGTTACTATATCCAACTGAAACCCAGTTGGCTGTTTTTCTATCCCTTGATGCCAAAACTACTTTTGCGCTTGATTCAATTGAAGTTCTGTTAGATGACAAATTAGTCGCTACGCATTTGTACAACAAGTCTGAGTTGGCAGCCTTAAAGAAGGGCGGGGTTCAAAAAATCTATCTTGGAAGTTTGGCTGATGGACAGCACAAATTAACAGCCCAGTTTAACGGACAGGGTGCAGATAATAGCTATTTTCGTCGTAAGAAAGCCTTGAAATTCACTAAGGAAAATAAGGCTAAATACATACAGATGGAAGTTATTGAAAGTGCTGGTAAGCGAGAGCCCTTGTTCAAAGTTAAGCAATGGTAGCTGTCATCATGCTTTCTATGTCAGGTAGTATTCTTCAGTTCTCATCTCGTTATGTTGCCTTGCAATGTACCAAACTTTTTAGCTTTGCTCTTGCGTGCCTGACTCTTTCTATTCTGCTATCTGTTCCAACAGTTGTACTTGCCGCCAGCCAAAGCAAAGGCATTCCAGAAGAACTCTACGAGGGCATGGTCAAATTCAAGCTAAATAGCGGTGACGTCTTCAATGCACTGGCGATGATGAACGAGCCTTATATTTCAAAATATCCTGCCGACTATAACGCAGCCTTACATGGTTATAGCATGTCTAACAAAGCGCGTAAGCTGTTAGATATCAATGGCAAGCAAAAAAACAAACTTAGTGATTCTGAGCGATTTACGCTTGGTGAAGTCTACTATAACGATAACGATTGTATTAATGCGCTTAAGTCATTCAAGGGACTAAAGAATAAGCTGTCACTAGATGATAAACAGCGTTGGACTTTTTATAGAGCAAACTGCTTTATAGAGCTCGGTAGCCCACAGAGAGCAGCGAAAGCACTAAGGGATTTGGTCGGAGGAGTCTGGGCTGCTTATGCTTATTACAATCTTGCTATAGCTTATGCTGAAGCGAGCCATGACAAAACTAAAGCGCTCGGCACGCTTTGGATAGCGAGTTCACTGAATAAAGGTAAAAGCGAAGAAGAGTTGGCTTTGGCTGACCGAATTAATCTTGCGTCCGGCTCACTCTATTTGGAGGGGGGAAAGCCAGACCTTGCTTTAGAGTTTTTCAAAAAGGTTCGCCTTGACTCTGACAGTACGGCTGCAGGCTTATACCTGAATGGCTTGGCACATCTGGAGCTTGGTGATTTTCGTGCTGCCACTCAATCCTGGTTTAGTACCAAGACTTACCCTCTTACAAATCAAAGTGTTGCTGAAGCAGCATTGGCCATTCCTTACGCATACGAACGCTCCGGCTATATAAGTCAGGCTCTTGAAGCCTATAAAGAAGCCAGTTCCGGCTTTGAAAACGAATTGAGAACGATTAACAAGCTAGATACGGCGCTTGAAAAACATGGTGCGCATGCAGTGTTGATTGATGGTAGTGAAATTAAGGGGCTGGAGTGGTTTTTGTCAAAAGGTGTTGTTAAGAATACTACACGCGCTGCTTATTACCGTTATTTCGCTCAGGATAGGGATATTCATGACGATATTAAGCTATACACCGAGATGCACAACCTAGTGGTAAATATCGAGTATTGGCAGACTCAATTATCCGTATTTTCTCAGGCCTTGAACTCTAAAAAGAGTAATTTCAGTAAACAAATAAAGCGTTTTAATTCTGTTGAAATTGCTAACCGAATTAATGCTTATGATAAAAAAGTTGGCAAACTTTCCTCAAGTAACTTGATGACGCCAAAGCTTAGTAAGAGCTTGCAGATTGAGGCAATGAAAAACGGTGTAGATACTTTGGCAAGTAGGCTTGGTAAGCTTCAAAGCAAAGTAAATAATGGTCCTAAACTACTTTCAAGCCAGTTATCTGAAAGCGCAGCTCTAGGGCAGCGACTCGCAGCGAAAAAAGTGAAGATAGAGGCTTTGCTAGATAAGTTGGATAGCGAGATTACTAATGTCTGCCGGCAGCATCTTTCTGAGCTAAGAAAGGTGATGATGTCCAATTATGAGAGAGCTGAGCAAGGCTTGGTGCATATTTTCCAGGGTATCGCTGAAAATAAATCGACTAAGCGAAAGAAAAGTAAAGACGGGCGCTATTCTCGATGATGTATTTTATTAAATCGACTAGAAACAACGTTCCTAGGCTTTATTCTTGGGTACTTCTTTTAGCTGTAGGTATGTTTTCAAACACTTCTTATGCTGCTAGTGATGACCCATTTATTTTTGAGTTGAAAAGTGATCTCGAAACCATTGGTGATATCAAACCGAGCTTTATCGTCTACCAAGATAAACCTTTACCCAAGGTCTCAATTAATTACATCTTAAAGCGCTACATAAAATTATTTGAAAACGCTAACTCGCCTAATGTAAAAATTGATGCTTTGAATCGTATTAATAACTTAAGGGAAAAGTACAAACTCGATAGCAAGAAACCGCTGGATACCCATAACAAACTTCAAAATTTTATAAGTGATTGTTATTCTGATAATAGCAAGTCTTAAAGAAAAAAATCTGTGCTATGTCACTAAA
>NZ_LWFE01001410.1:0-2086 GCF_001635675.1 Oleiphilus sp. HI0061
AGTAAACATCGCCATAACTATAAATAACTCTAATTTAAAATTTCTTCTCGGGCCGCATAGCCCGGAATATGTTGATCCATTCTACGGGTACTTTGTCCAAAACCGCCAACACCACTTAGTTGAAAACGGAACAAAAACCCATGTAAGACTTCGCTATCACTATCTAGATAAGATTGACTTAGCAATTGAACGCGCCAGCAGCAGCTACTATATTCAATGCCTGCAAGCGAACCAATGCTGCGCTCTTCCTCAAGGTCGTAACGAAGACGGCCTATTAGACTGGTTTGAGGATAAATAGGCGCAATAAAAGAGGTGTCGATTTGCTCTAGCTCACCCTGGATATAGCGATGGCTGAAATTCAGCACATGACGGTAGTCTTGACTGTGTAAGTGCAAACTCGTATTGCCTTCCTGGGTCTGGTTGTTTCTGGCATCCCATAAACCACTCGTTGCCAGCTCTACACCTGGATAGGGACGGAAGATAAACTCGGTCGCCAGCAGGGAAACCAGGTCGTAGGTGTTAGGACCTTGCACCGCATCCTGAAAATCGATTATTCCCAGCTCTTCACCAACCACCATCAAATTTCGCGCATGATAGTCACGATGGACAACGACTTGTGGTTGAGCCAAAGCACTTTCTTCCAAAGCATGAAAGCTTGCCTTTAAAAGCTGCCTCTCGTCTTCACTCAAATCAAGACCAAGCTTTTTCTCAAGCAACCAGTCTGGGAACAGGGCCATTTCCCGTTGCAGCAGTGCACTATCATAGAGTGGTAGAGCATAATCATTTGCTGGCTTAAGACTTTGGATCTTTAGCAGCGCCTTCATGGCTTGCGCATAGTGTTTATTACCACTTTCTATCACCGGGCTATCGGGATTCAGGTAAGGCAACAATAGCTCATCTCCCAAATCGCTTAATAATAGAAAGCCTTTATCCAAATCAACTTTTATCAAAGCCGGAACATTGACCCCTTGCTCTCGCCAACTACGTGCCAAGCAAACAAAGCTATTAGAGTCTTCCTTTTCAGGGGGAGCATCCATTGCGATTAAAGACTGGCCGGGCTGTTGAAAGCGGAAGTAGCGCCTGAAACTTGCATCGCCCGAGACAACCGAGAGCTCGGCTTTTTCTATCTCCAATGCTTCGGCAACCCAGGTACAGAGTGCTTGATACCGTTGATCCATCAATTAATCCTAATGTGTTTTCTTCTATTGAGTTGAATAAGACTTTATCGCTTTGGCTATGTATGCGTCAGTGTATATGACTAAGAAAGGCATGACCTTCATTCGCTGCGGCTATCCTAATCAAATTATATGTGCGCAGCAAAACTTAGCGAATTAAAAAAATGAGAGAATAAATCCAAGCGACTGGCTTTGAGTCTCAACAAAAGTTAAATGACATCCCTCCTGGCAGCGTTTATTATTCGCAACTAGGTTTGTTCATTAAACTAGCTAACCCTCTCGCTACTCATACTGGATCTCTGCATTGCCAACATTATCGCCATTTAAAGCTCCATCAAAGCGCATCTTCATAAGAGCAGTGCCTTTAATGTTAAGCATGAGCGCATCTGTCTGGGCAAATGATAATAGTTCGCTAACAACAGAGGCATGCTCATCAGCAAAGTCTGCGTCACCTTCAACAGAGCTGACATCAGAAAAACCGGTTAAGCCTGAAGAAGGTATTGTGATTCACGCCAAGGAAGTTAACTACCTTCCTGATGAAAACCTGGAGCTTAAGGGCGATATCGAATTTACTCACGGGCCTTACCATGCTCAAAGTAATGAAGCATCCATTAACAAAATTAGCCAGACAGCTGAACTTAAAGGCGACATCGTACTAAGCAGCCCCGATCTGATACTAAAAGGTGACAGCGCAACGGTAAATATGACCAGCGATAGAGTTTCGGTCATCAATGCCAGCTTCTCGAACCCCAAAACTTCAATTAACGGCAAAGCTTCAGAAATAACACGGGCAGACGAAAATACGCTGCTCATTCATGATGGCTTATTTACCAGCTGTCCGCCCGAGAAAAGAGACTGGGCCTTCGCTGCAGAAAACATTTCTCTCAATAGAGAAGAAGGCTTCGGCCAAG
>NZ_LWFE01001411.1:0-16185 GCF_001635675.1 Oleiphilus sp. HI0061
AGCCCCATAACTTAAGCCCCGTTGCCTCTACATCAATATCAACGGCATTTTCCATAAAGGGCTTGCCACATAAGGCAGCGATACGCAGCTGTTTTTCCTTGATCGTCGGCGCTGGGCGTAAACTATGCACAACCTTCTGATTGTGAACCAACTCAAAACTAACTTCAAAGCGGCTCAGCGCTTGGCGTTTTAGGACTTCTTCTAAATGATTAAATTCAGTCTTTTCTGTTCTCAAAAATTTTCTTCGAGCAGGTGTATTGAAAAACAAGTCCCTAACATCAACACTTGTCCCTCGATTATGAGCAACAGGACTTAAGCGGGCCTCCATGTCTCGCCCCTCAGTAACAGCTTGCCAGCCCTGCTCTGCATTGTCTGTTTTTGAACTAAGTGCTAAACGGGAAACCGAACTAATACTTGCTAAGGCTTCCCCCCTAAACCCTAAGGTCGCGACGGTTTCCAGATCATCCAGGGATTCAATTTTACTGGTAGCGTGACGACTTAAGGATAGAGGTAAATCATCTTTGCCCATGCCTTCACCGTCATCACGAACTAAAATTCGCTTAACACCGCCTTGCTCAACCTGGACCAATATTTTGCGTCCACCCGCATCCAAGGCGTTTTCTAATAATTCTTTTACAACAGAAGCAGGACGCTCCACCACTTCACCTGCAGCTATCTGGTTTGCTAGGCGCGCGGATAGCTTATGAATTTTACTCATAGAAGAAATCTGAAAATCTAATCAAAAACGGAAGCTTACGAGGAAGGTAGCGACAAGCGTTGACCAACCCATACATTATCAGAGCGAAGCCGATTCAAACGACGAAGCTCTGTAAGCGATACATCATTGCGCATCGCAATATGGGAAAGGGTATCACCTTTTCGAACAACATACTTCTTGAAATTCGTGGCTTTTGATTTAGTGCTTTGAGCAACACTTTGGTTCACTACACTATTGCCACCCTTATTCCATGCCAATAGCGTTCCCGGAGGTGGCGCGTCATTAAAGTAAGCGAGAATTCCGCCCTTTATCGCCTTGGCCATTTTCCGCTGATACTTTGACGACTTTAATCTCTTGGACTCTGCCGGATTTGAAATAAATCCTGTCTCAACCAATATTGATGGAATATCTGGTGACTTCAACACCACAAAACCTGCCTGCTGAACCGAACGCTTATGCAAACGAGCAACATTGCCCATGGAGCTTAATACCTTACTACCTACGCCTAAACTCGCTTTTAAACTTGCCGTGGAAGAAAGGTCCAAGAGTACGCTCGCTAGAACGTCATCCTTGTCTTCCAAACTTACACCACCCACGCCGCCTATTAAATCGGCAGAATTCTCTTTTTGCGCTAACCAACGAGCTGTCTCACTGGTCGCGCCACGGTTTGACAAGGCAAAAACTGATGCACCGTGTGCCTGGGCTTTCTTAAATGCATCAGCATGAATAGACACTAACAAGTCAGTATTATGCTTTCTGGCAATCCGGGTACGCTTGCGCAAACCAATATAATAATCCCGCTCTCTGGTCAGGTAAGCTTTAAAGCCTTTTTGAGCATTAATCTGCTTTCTCAATTCTTTAGCAATTGCCAACACGACATCTTTTTCTTTTATACGATTCGGGCCGATGGCACCCGGGTCTTCCCCACCATGCCCTGGATCTATAACAACGATAATGTCTCGCTTCTGACCCGCAGGCACTTTCTTAACAACATTCTTGCGCGCTTCATTTAGCTTTTTTGTTTTCGTATATAAATCAACAACCAGACGATTTCCGTACTTCTGATTTGGCTTTAGCAAAAAGCTTTTCGTTTCAGCCTCTTCTTTTAAGTCCAATACAACCCTAAGATCATCTTTATTTCTACGTGCACTGCGCACTCCGGAAATAGGCGTACCTTTGAGATTCAAACTATCAAACTTAAGCGCCTTATCAGCATCATTAATATCCAAAACCAAACGCGAGGGATTCTTCAGCATCATGATTTTATGCTTTACCGGGTGTGATAAATCCAGAACTAAACGAATATACTCTGGAGACTCCCAAATACGCGCATTAGTTACTTTCGCTTGAGCAGCATTTACACTGCCAGCCATAAACGTAAAGGCAGCGAACAGAACAAGCACCTTTGCCAGGAAGCTAACTCTACTAGTACGAACTTTCATTAAATTCAGCTCTCTACTCAATCACAAAAGACATGCTTGAAACCACATGAACTCAAATTATAATTACTCAGCATGAAACATTACTCACTACCAAACCCGAGCCCGGCCTTAAACTAACCTCTTTCAATACTGAAAGAATCTCGCCATCTGCAGTAATCTTACAAAGGCGACCACGCCCGGTGCAGCTCAAATCGACTTCAAAATCGGCCTCAGGCAAGAAACCCTGGCCTTTATCAGGCCACTCAATAACACACAACTGCTTTTCCTGACCGTCATGAGGCACTTCAAAATAATCACGCACCCCCATAAATTCTAGCTCTTCGGGGTCGCCCAAACGATACAAGTCAAAATGATTAACTTGCACATTCTGTAATTCATAGGGTTCAACAATCGTATAAGTCGGACTCTTCACCTTACCAAAGTGCCCTGCACCTTCGAGAATCCCCCTAGTTAAGGTTGTCTTACCCATTCCGAGGTCACCGTGCAAAAAGATACTCACCACACCTTGATGAAAACAATGCTCATCGATGACACTGAATAACAAGCGTCCTAATGCTACTGTCGCTGACTCGTCAACCAATACAAGCCCAATAGCCGCTTTTGTCATACTCGCACCCTATATCGATTCACTCTCTTGCCCTATAATCCATAAACAAATATTAAAACAAGCGCTCTTTGCAGACACAAAAAGCAGGTTCTGCTGCACGTTTATGCCATAATAGCGTCGTAACACATTGCTTATTAATGTATTTGCTGAACAAACATTCCTAGTTAACTGTTAAGTATAGCAAAACATCGTCAGACTTACACAAAGATGCCGCTAGAATAGATTCGATGCAAAACACTAAGCCCAATCTTACTCACAACGAGCTGCTAGAACTTGAGCAGTCAATCCAAAAAAAAGCGCTAGAACTTGGGTTTCAGCAATTTGGCATCACAACTAATGACCTAGACATTCATATAGAACGATACAAAGACTGGCTCGATAGAGGTTTTCATGCAGACCTGGATTATATGGAAAAGCATGGAAGCAAACGCTGGCAGGCTGATGAATTAGTTCCCGGCACGCTTAGGGTTATTTCCTTGCGCATGAATTATCTAAGCGACCCAAACTCTCCTCTAGGCCTTTTGAACGAAAAAGAAAAAGCCTATATATCCCGCTATTCCTTGGGGCGTGACTATCATAAGCTAATCCGCTCGAGGCTAAAAAAGCTGATCGAACATATAAAACAAAAAGCGGAAAGCTACAGCTTTAGAGCTTTTGTCGACAGCGCACCTGTACTTGAACGAGCCTTTGCCCAGAAAGCGGGTTTAGGCTGGTTCGGTAAAAATACTATGCTTATCAGTCGTGAAGCGGGTTCCTGGTTTTTTCTGGGGGAAATATATACCGACCTCCCTCTTCCAATAAGTAAACCATACATAGAGGAACACTGTGGTAGCTGTAAGGCCTGCCTCACTGCCTGCCCGACAAAAGCATTTGAAGGACCGTACTTACTAGATGCTAAGCGCTGCATTTCTTATCTAACAATTGAGTTAAAAGGTAGGATTCCGCTAGAGCTAAGAAAGCCTATGGGGAACAGAATCTTTGGTTGCGATGATTGCCAACTCGTCTGCCCTTGGAACAAGTTCAGAAAACCCAGCCAAGAGACAGACTTTAGCCCCCGAAACAAGCTAGATGATATCACTCTGCTAGAGTTATTCTCTTGGAATGAAGAAACCTTCCTAACGAATACCGCAGGATCACCCATTCGCAGAGCGGGCTACGAATCCTGGTTAAGAAATATAGCCGTCGCACTTGGAAATGCGCCACAGTCATTAGTTATCGTTGCAGCCTTAAAACGAAGTAGAGAAACTGCCTCCCCCTTGGTCGCAGAACATATCGACTGGGCATTAGCGCAGCAAACCAAACCAAACAATCAAGAAGAGACTTAGCTACGCTTCATATTTGATGCCTGACTAACAGTATCACTCATTGTATAAGACAGTGACCCCAGGTGTTCAGCTATATCAAGCAACGACTGGGCGTTTGACGCCAGCTTTGCAGAAAAGTCTGCGTTTTCCTGGCAAGCCTCATCTAGATACTGACTATTGCTCACAACACCCTCAATACCTTGACTTTGCATACCCATCGCATCGGCTGAAACATTTATCTCTCGGGCAATATCTTCGACTTCGGAGGTGACGGCCTCCAGGCGATTACCCGTTTCGTTCACAACCATACAGCCCTGGTCGATACTCTCTTCCGCAACAGCCAGAAGCAGGCGTATTTTTTCTGCCGACTCGTTACTTTTGTGCGAGAGCGTCCTGACCTCATCCGCCACAACCGCAAATCCACGCCCCTGATCACCAGCGCGAGCGGCTTCGATTGCAGCATTTAGCGCCAGCAAGTTTGTTTGCTCTGCGATAGCGGTAATCACGCCCATAAATTCCAGAATATCATTATTACCGTCCTTTATTTTTTCCATGCAGTCGATAGTCTCTCGCATCGACTCACTACTAGAAATCGTATTTTTCTGCACTTGCTCAGACTTAAGGCGAACCACCTCCATTGCTGTAGCGGTCTGTTTAACCGAGTTAGCCATATCTTGAAGCGTATTATTCATTTCATGCGAGGACTCTAATTGGATATCAACCCTCTCGCTAATAGATTGACTATCATCATTCATAATCTTTGTCGTAGAAGATAAACGAGAAGAAGTATCAAGCAAAGCTTTAGCCGAATGGCTCGCTTGCTCTAAAATGGTCTGTAACTGGTCAGTTAATGCTTTAGCCTTCTCCGCTTGATAGCATGACTCTTTGGTTGACTCGGCAGCAAACTCAAGCGCCTCATTTCTAAGCTTAAACATATACGCAAGACTAAAAGCCTGGGCCAGAACTGGCAATAAAAAACCAGAGTAAGTATTAATTTTATCTTGCTTATCACTCAACTCAAACACAGGAAGCTCGTACCCACCGCGCTCCAACACGATAAACACAACTACTTCGGCAAACATTACCGCACTCCAAAAGGCACCCCACTTTCGGTCACACACCGTAAACGCTAAACCGATCAATACAACAGGCCAGTAAAAATGAGCTGACTGCAGACCGCCAAGATAATAAACCAGGCAAGCACAATACGTAGATGCCAGGAATACCTGTGTATTTGCTATCAGCATTCTAGGAAAGCGATCCATCTTGTTCGCAATTAGCAATAGAGGCTCACCAATGACCAGCAACCATGCCCAGGCGGCAAGTGCGTCGTAACCAACAGAAGACCACTTAATTAGACTGTATAAGCCGATCACAAAGATCAAACAACACATAAAAGCCATGATCTTGAAATGAATAAAGTCGCGGTCACTCTCAACCATCGAAGGCAGACAAGCATTGAAGCCTTGCTGAATAATATTCAATGTATGTTCCTTAGTGATACTAATAATTTAGACCCAACCGTTACCCTACCTTCAAGAAAGGTGGCCGGTTCAAGCAAGTTCTAATTCACATTATAGCCCATTTTTCACTTTGCAAACTTAGTTCACTTAGTATCTGCAAACACTGAGATTTGTGCTACCTTCAGTAAAGGTAAAATTACTTTTAGCAGGAAAAAGTGCATGTCAGATAAAACGATCATGGTTGTCGATGATGTCGAGTCAAACCGTGTGCTTTTAAAAATGATTCTCGAAGATGACTTTAACATCGTGGAATGCAGCTCCGGCCAAGAATGCCTGGATCAGGTAAGCCAGGAAGTACCTGATATCATTTTGCTAGACGTAAACATGCCCGGAATGACTGGCTACGAAGTTTGTACCGAGCTTAGAAAGCACAAAGAAAGCAGCGTTGTTCCCATTGTTTTCGTCTCTGCCATGGATAATGTCGAAGAACATCTTGCGGGCTTTGAAGCAGGCGGCAACGAATACATCACCAAACCAATTGACCCGGAGCGAGTGCTTGAACGAGTCAATTACTTTATAGATCACCAAGCCGAAACAAACAAAGCGAAGGAAGATGCCAGCAACGCCATGAAAGTTGCCATGGAAGCCATGACATCAAGTAGCGAGCTTGGCCAAATAATCGAATTCGTGAAAACCTCTCAGGAAATCACAACACTGGAAGGCATTGGACAAAAACTATGTGAAGTTGCATCAGGCTTCGGCTTGAGCGCATCCGCTGTCATCTATGGCACCCCTAGTGTTTTTATTAATTGCTCGCAAGACTCTATGGAAGCTCGCGTACTAAGCAAATTCAGAAACTCTAAAGAGCGAATTATCAGCATTGGCGTCTGAACGATGGTTTGCAGCGACTCCATGGGTGTACTTATAAATGATATGCCAGTTGACGATGAAAGCCGCTACGGTCGTTTCAAAGATCACCTCGCAGTTTTATCAAGCATCTGCGATGGCCGACTGCTCACACTTCAATCTCAAATATCAATGACCGACCAGCGTAAAGATGTACTAGGCCGCGCTATAGGTATGACCGAAAAACAGGTCAAACAGCTAACCAATAAACTTGCTGAACATGATGTCACTGTTCGACAAGTTATGCTTGATATGATTACTGAACTGGAAGCCAAACTATTTTCCTTAGGCCTGGACGAAGATCAGGAAGAACAACTAATGGCACTAGCCTATCAAGCAAGTGACAAACTTGAAGGTATGAAAGATAGCGCTAAGAACCTCGAGAATGAGTTAGGCCTGGTACTGGAAGGTCTGTATGAAGTACTAGCAAAGAACACATAACAGAGTCCAGTGCATGAACTTACCCAAGTCATTCAATACGTTCACCTCTATCATTTGGTACGGCGAAAGAAAGCACAATAACGCAGCTCTCGTTGACGCTCTAATCTCGAGCGGCTACCAGGTCGAGCAAATTAGTAATGAAGATGAGCTGAAAAGCAGATTCCTGAAAGTTCCTACAACGTTTTTAATACTTGACCAACCCAATGATATGGTTCGTTGCATCCAGCTAGTCATCTCTTTCAAGCTGCAAGCAAAGGATTCTGCGTTCACTACAATATTGATCTCTGACAAGGCCAGCATCGAAGACAAGGAAAAATACTATCGAGCAGGCGGCAACGAAATTATACACCCTCCTGTTAGCCATAAAGAATTACTAAGTAAAATCAAGCACTACAAAATGCTATGCGATACCGCTAATCGCTTTGCCCAATCAATCGCAACGGAAGAAAATCTGGGCAAAGCAGAAGAGTCTCGACGCCGTTTTTTAACAACCTTGAGCCATGAACTCAGAACCCCTCTCAATGGAATACTTGGCTTTTCAAAAGCCCTGAAGAAAAAAGACGAAGAGACTCCTTTGGGTAAATCTGGTATCGATGCCCTTAGCCGAATATTTGAAAGCACTAACCAGATCAACGCAATTATTACAACCCTGATCGATATCTCCAGCGCCTCTCTGGGCGCTCAGGGAATGATATCAAAAAACTTCGATATCAGCTCTCTCGCCTTAAAGCTCGAAACCAACTTCAGGCAAGCAGCGCTTGAAAAAGGCTTGGACTTCTCAATTGATTACCCTGATGGCCTAACAATGCTAAGCGATGAAAAGAAAATTTATTCAATGCTGCAGCACCTTGTTGATAATGCCATCAAATTCACTCAAAGCGGTAGCGTCAACATTCGCCTTAACACTGACTTCAACCCCACTAGCGGACAACGCATTATCTTTGAAGTATCAGATACAGGCATCGGAATAGACCCGCGAGACCATAAGCGGGTCTTTACCGAAGTCGGGCAATTAAATAACGAACACAATCGAGAACATTATGGTGTCGGCCTGGGCTTATATTACGTCAACCTGCTCTCGCAACAGATCGGAGGTAGCATTGAGGTTGAATCAACTCCCGGCGAGGGCGCTAAGTTTACTTTAGACCTACCTGCTGGAGAGCTAATTCTTGAAGCAGAACCAGTAAACGAAGAGCAAGAAATTGATGACCTATTGTTCTAGGCAGCCACCTCGGCACTTTTAACAACACTCTGTAAATCGAGTATCTGGATTGAAAACCCCTCAGCTCACTTAGACCAAACACAATATCAATATATATTGATATTGTGTTTGCTATATCAATATATATTGATATACTTCAAAACTATGATGATAAGCACCTCGAAAGTAGAACCGATTAATTGCGGCGACATCCACCTCCTTAGCCAGGCTCTCAAAGCTTGCGGTGACCCTCTTCGCCTTCAGATCCTTCAGGTACTGCAGTTTGAGACCTTTGGCGTACTCGAGCTGACTCAACTTTTTAACACCAAACAGTCTGGCATGAGTCACCATTTAAAGGTACTCAGCCAATCAAGTCTTGTAGAAGCACAGCGCGAAGGTAATGCCGTCTTTTATCGTCGTCCAGTCTCATTCGATTCACAGCGAGTAAAGTCTACTACTGAACAATTATTTTCCTTAGTTGACCAGTGCCCGCTTGATCAAAGCCTACAAGACAAAATCAAATGTATTCAGGAACAACGTGCAGTTCAATCGCAAGCATTTTTTTCGCGCAATGCAGACCGCTTTCATGAACAACAAGAGCTTATTGCGAAACATAGCTTATATGCGCAAGCAAGCTTTGAGCTTCTTCTGCAAGAGCAGCGCGCCAATCTAGCAGAACAAACCATTATTGAATTTGGGCCAGGAGAAGGTCATTTTCTACGCCCGCTTAGCGAGACATATAAATCCGTTATTGCCATCGATAACTCTCAAGATATGCTAAATAAAGCGCGTGCTTTTGCGCTAAGTGAAGGTTTGAACAACATTACCTTTGAATTAGGCGATACCCATAGCTATAAAAACTTGTGCAACAAAAACGAAAGGCCGCAAGTAGACGCAGCTGTCATGAATATGGTTTTACATCATGTTCCCGCCCCTGCTCAAATATTTATTGATGTCTATGCAATTTTAAAGCCTGGCAGTTCATTGGTTATTTGTGATTTAGCCCACCACAATCAGGAATGGGCTCGTGAAAGCTGTGGAGACCTTTGGCTTGGCTTTGAAGCCCAAGAATTACTTAGCTGGGCAGAACGTGCTGGCTTTATTGAAGAAAAAAATGCATTTATCGGCCTCCGTAATGGCTTTCAAATTCAATTACGAAAATTCATAAAACCTATCAATAGCAGTATTAACTAATTTGTGCAGGAAACGACTATGAGCGAATACAGTATATTTACTTCTGAATCTGTATCAGAAGGCCACCCGGATAAGGTTGCAGATCAGATCTCTGATGCAGTACTCGATGCTATCATTGCCCGCGACCCACTTGCCCGTGTTGCCGTCGAAACGCTAGTTAAAACCGGCATGGCCGTTGTTGCCGGAGAAGTGACTACTTCCTGCTATGTAGACCTAGAAGACATTGTTCGAGACGTGATTACTGGCATCGGCTATAACAGCTCTGATGTTGGCTTTGATGGCGCTACGTGTGCGGTACTTAATGGCATAGGTAAACAGTCAGTCGATATCAACATGGGAGTTGACCGCTCTAAACCTGAAGACCAGGGTGCTGGTGATCAAGGCCTAATGTTCGGCTACGCAACAAATGAAACACCAAGCTTAATGCCCGCTCCCGTTTATTACGCACACCTATTGGTACAACGTCAATCTGAGCTTCGCCAGAACGGTACACTACCCTGGTTGCGTCCAGATGCTAAGTCTCAGGTGACCATCAACTACGAAGGTGAAACACCAAAAGTGGATGCTGTGGTTTTGTCCACGCAACACGACCCTAGCATCTCTTTAGAAGACTTGCGTGAAGCAGTATTAGAAAACATTATCAAACCTGTTCTACCTGCTGAGTGGCTAAGTGACAATACTTTGTATCACATCAACCCAACCGGCAACTTTGTAATTGGTGGGCCAGTCGGTGATGCTGGCTTAACAGGCCGTAAGATTATCGTTGATACCTACGGCGGTATGGCACGACATGGTGGCGGCGCATTCTCTGGAAAAGACCCTTCAAAAGTTGACCGCTCTGCTGCTTACATGGGCCGCTATGTTGCCAAGAACGTCGTTGCTGCGGGTTTAGCTGATCGTTGTGAAATCCAGGTTTCTTATGCTATCGGCGTTGCTGAACCAACTTCTATTTCTGTTAATACTTTTGGAACTGGTAAAGTTTCAGATATCGAGCTCGCGAAAATAATCCGTGAAGTTTTCGATCTTCGACCTTATGCAATCCAGAATCAACTAGAATTGCTTTATCCGATGTACCAAATTACTGCTGCCTATGGACATTTCGGACGCGAACCTTTTGAGCATACCTATAGTTACAAGGAAAACGGCGAAGAGAAAACTAAGACCTTCACCGCTTTCACCTGGGAAAAAACTGACAAGATCGATGCCTTGAAAGCAGCTGCAAAGGTTTAAAGACAGTAATTTTTACTAATACGACAGACTGAACCTACTTCAGCCTGCACTCAATATTACGTTGGCCGGAAAGCAATCCGGCCCACAAGACAGGACATAATTATGAGCTTCACAGATTATAAAGTTGCCGACATCAATCTAGCCGATTGGGGCCGTAAAGAAATTCAAATCGCTGAAGGCGAAATGCCTGCACTGATGGCTTTACGTAGAAAATATAAAGAAGCACAACCATTGGCTGGTGCAAAAATCATGGGTTGTATCCACATGACAATCCAGACAGCAGTTCTAATCGAAACTTTGGTCGACCTTGGTGCTGACGTTCGCTGGTCATCATGTAACATTTTCTCTACTCAGGATCATGCAGCAGCGGCAATTGCAGCAGCGGGTATTCCAGTATTTGCCTGGAAAGGTGAAACAGAAGAAGAGTTCCTTTGGTGCATCGAGCAAACCATACTATCTGAAAAAGATGGTAGCAAAGTTTGGGATGCCAATATGATTCTTGACGATGGTGGTGACCTGACTGAGATGGTGCATAACAAGTACCCTGCACTGCTTAATGATATTCACGGTATTTCTGAAGAAACAACAACAGGCGTACACCGATTGTTAGAAATGATGACGAAAGGTGAGCTAAAAGTTCCAGCGATTAACGTTAACGATGCTGTAACTAAATCCAAAAACGATAATAAGTACGGCTGCCGCCACTCATTAAATGATGCCATTAAACGTGGTACAGATCACTTACTCTCTGGTAAAAAAGCACTAGTAATTGGCTACGGCGACGTAGGCAAAGGCTCTGCTGCCTCATTGCGCCAGGAAGGTATGATCGTAAAAGTTACTGAAGTCGACCCAATCTGTGCAATGCAAGCCTGCATGGATGGCTTTGAAGTTGTTTCACCATATTTAGATGGTGTGAACACGGGTTCTGTAGAAGGTATTAACAAGCTACTAATGGAAACAACCGACCTGATTGTTACCACGACAGGTAACGTCAATGTCTGTGATGCAAGTATGCTTAAGACACTTAAGAATGGCGCTATTGTTTGTAACATCGGCCACTTCGATAATGAAATTGACACGGCTTATATGCGTGAAAATTGGGAATGGGACGAGATTAAGCCACAGGTTCACAAGGTTTATCGTGACAAGGGAGCTGATGATCACTTGATTCTTCTTTCTGAAGGTCGCTTGGTTAACCTGGGTAATGCCACGGGTCACCCTAGCCGAATTATGGATGGCTCATTCGCTAATCAGGTACTGGCCCAAATCTATCTTTATGAACGTAAATTCGCTAACTTGATGGAAGCAGAGAAGAAGGAAAGCATCTACGTTAAAGTACTTCCAAAGAAACTTGATGAAGAAGTTGCTAAAGACATGGTTGAAGGTTTTGGTGGTGTCATCACGCAATTGACCACGAACCAAGCTGACTACATCAACGTGGATGTTGATGGGCCATATAAGCCAGAATCATACAAATACTAATACTCTGTGGAGGCGTAGCGCAATACACGCCTCCATCTATCCAAATTTAATAGAGACATTATCATGCACAGCCAAAAGCAATTTAAACATCGCTTCAGTTTTGAGTTTTTTCCTCCAAAGACTGAAGCTGGTATGGAAAAGTTGCAGGTCGTTAGAGATGAATTAGCTCGACGCAAACCCGATTTCTTTTCTGTTACCTATGGTGCCGGGGGCTCTACTCAAGAGCGCACCATCGATACAGTGTTAAAGCTACAGGACCAAGGCATATCAACCGCCCCACACCTTTCATGCGTTGGCTCTACAACTGAAAACATCGCCTCTTTGCTTGATCATTACATTGAGCACGGTGTAAATAGAATCGTTGCCTTGCGCGGTGATCTACCGTCTGGAATGGGTTCAGCCGGCGAGTTAAAGTATGCGAATGAGCTGGTTGAGTTTATCCGCAAGCACAGCGGAGATCACTTCAACATTGAAGTCGCGGCCTACCCCGAGTTTCACCCACAAGCACCCTCTGCAGAAGCTGACCTTCTTAACTTTAAGAAGAAAGTTGACGCTGGGGCAAACAGTGCCATCACACAGTATTTCTATAATGCAGACTCCTACTTCTACTTTATAGACCGCTGCGAAAAAATGGGCATCAATATTCCTATTGTTCCTGGGATCATGCCTATCACGAACTACAGCAGCTTGGTTCGCTTTAGCGACATGTGCGGTGCTGAAATTCCACGCTGGATCAAAAAACAGCTCGAAGCTTATGGCGATGATACTGTTAGCATTCAGAAGTTTGGTGAAGAAGTGGTAAGTCAAATGTGTGAGCAGTTGTTAAAAGCTGGCGCTCCGGGTCTACATTTTTATACACTTAATCAAGCCGAACCAAACTTAAAAGTTTGGGACAATCTTGGCCTAAGTGACGAGGAAAAAATTCGCTTTTAAACTGCTTTCATCTTATTTTCGTTAAGCCCTTCTGCTGGTGGTCAGGCATAAAAATATATCGTTTATCCTGACCGGCTAGCTGCTCCCTTTCTTAAGTTCTATATTGTCATGTTTTGTGACAATTCATTTAAATTTTCTTCCAAGTAAAGAAAACTTTAGCCATTTGGTCTAGACTCATAGAACAAATATTAACCAGTTAAAAAATATTGCGACCTTGTGACTATGACTTCGGCGATCAGTTTTGTTATCTCCCTAGCACTCACTAATCGTAATGTAGAGACACGCAGCAGGATACTGAACATATGTAAAGTAATACCGCTCGAGCGGTAAATATTTCCTTTAGGGGGCCTTATGAGTATTTTTAGTCATTACCAGTCTAGATACGAACTGACTCAGCAGGAAGAGTTTAGTCTGGAAGAATACCTGGAAATCTGTAAGAACGATCCGAGCGCTTACGCAACCGCTGCCGAGCGCATGCTTATTGCGATTGGTGAACCTGAGCTCATCGATACCTCCAAAGATCCTCGTCTCAGCCGAATTTTCTCCAACAAAGTCATTAAGCATTACCCCGAGTTTAAAGATTTCTATGGCATGGAGGAATGTGTCGAGCAAATTGTCTCTTTTTTCAAGCATGCAGCCCAGGGTTTGGAAGAGAAGAAACAAATACTTTATCTATTAGGTCCTGTGGGGGGCGGTAAGTCATCATTAGCAGAAAAGTTAAAAGCTCTGATGCAGAAAGCCCCCTTCTATGCCATCAAGGGCTCACCCGTAAATGAAAGCCCCCTATCCTTATTCGACCCAGATGAAGATGCAGATATCCTCGAAAAAGAGTACGGTATCGCAAATCGCTATTTGGGAAGCATTATGTCTCCATGGGCGGTTAAGCGGCTCCACGAATTCGGCGGCGATATCAGCAAATTTAGGGTAGTAAAAATCTGGCCTTCAATTCTGGATCAGATAGCCGTCGCTAAGACCGAGCCCGGAGATGAAAACAATCAGGATATCTCTTCATTAGTCGGTAAAGTGAATATCCGAATGCTCGAAGAGTACTCGCAAGATGACCCAGATGCCTACAGTTTCAGCGGCGGTCTATGTCTTGCTAACCAAGGTATTCTTGAGTTTGTAGAGATGTTTAAAGCCCCCATTAAAGTATTGCACCCACTACTTACTGCAACCCAGGAAGGTAATTACAATTCGACAGAGGGTATGAGCGCCATTCCGTTTGAAGGCGTAATCCTTGCCCACTCAAACGAGTCTGAATGGCAGTCTTTTAGAAACAATAAGAATAACGAGGCCTTTCTGGACCGTATATCAATCGTTAAAGTTCCCTATTGCCTCAAGGTAACTGAAGAGATAAAAATATACGATAAGCTACTTAAGAATAGCTCCTTAAATCAAGCACCTTGTGCCCCTGATACGCTGACTATGCTTGCGGAGTTCTCCGTTCTTTCCAGGTTAAGGGAACCTGAAAACTCCAGCATATTTTCGAAGATGAAAGTTTATGACGGCCAGAACATTAAGGACACAGACCCCAAAGCCAAATCGATTCAGGAATATAAGGACAATGCCGGGGTAAACGAAGGCATGGATGGTTTATCCACCCGCTTTGCCTTCAAGATACTATCCAAGGTATTTAACTTTGATACTTCTGAAGTTGCGGCAAACCCTGTACATCTACTTTATGTATTAGAGAAGCAGATTGAACAGGAGCAATTTCCACAGGAAGCGGCTGACAGTTATTTGCGTTTTATTAAGGAGTTTCTTGCTCCCAATTACGTTGAGTTTATTGGCAAGGAAATCCAGACCGCCTACCTAGAATCCTATTCAGAGTATGGCCAGAATATATTTGATCGTTATGTTACCTACGCCGATTTTTGGATACAGGACCAGGAATATCGAGACCCGGAAACCGGTGAGATATTTGACCGGGCCGCTATCAACGAAGAGTTAGAGAAAATCGAAAAGCCAGCAGGCATCAGCAACCCTAAAGACTTCCGTAACGAAATTGTTAATTTCATGTTGCGTGCACGTGCCAACAACAATGGGCAGAACCCCTCCTGGCAGAGTTATGAAAAACTTCGATCTGTCATCGAGAAGAAGATGTTTTCAAATACCGAAGACTTACTTCCTGTCATTTCATTTAATGCAAAAAGTTCAAATGAGGATAAAGACAAACACGAGCAATTTGTAGAGCGTATGGTTGAACGCGGTTATACCAAGAAACAGGTTCGCTTACTCGCGGAATGGTACTTACGCGTCCGTAAATCACAGTAGCAGAAGAAGGGTTTAAACCCTTCTTCCATACAATAGATTTAGCCAGAAGGTGCACCATTAAACCATAGCCATGGTCACCCCGAGCCACGCCGAAACCAGGATGTATTATGGGTATCAGTCACATCATTGATCGCCGACTTAATGGCAAGAATAAAAGCGCAGTGAATCGTGAGCGCTTTCTTCGCCGTTATCGCGAACATATCAAAAAAGCGGTTTCCGATGCAGTTGGAAAACGCAGCATTACCGATATGGAGCGCGGCGAAAAAATCAGCATCCCGAGCAAAGACCTCGACGAGCCGGTTTTTAATTCCGGACAAGGTGGCGTGCGCGAGGCAGTTAACCCCGGGAATAAAGAATTCAATACCGGAGACCAACTCCCCAGACCACCTGGTGGAGCCGGCGGAGGCGGTGCGGGTGAAGGAGAAGCGAGCGACTCTGGTGAAGGCATGGACGAGTTCGTCTTTCAGATATCTCAGGAAGAGTTTCTCGACTTTATGTTTGAAGACCTGGAGCTACCCAACCTGGTCAAAAAACAGCTGAAGGATACCACCTCATATAAATACCTAAGAGCAGGTTTTACCAATACCGGCAATCCCTCAAAAATTAATATCGTACGTTCTCTCAGAAAGGCCTATGGAAGAAGGCTAGCCCTCACAGGCAAGTCACGAGAAAAAATAAAAGAATTAGAGGAGCAGCTTAAAAAGCTAGACCCTGAAGACGATATTCAACATGCTCGAATCAAAGAGATAAAAGAAGAACTCACAAAGCTTAAAAAACGAATCAAAAACATCCCCTGGATTGATGAGTTCGACTTACGCTTTAACCAACATATAAAGCAACCCGTCCCAAGCACCAGCGCCGTTATGTTTTGCTTAATGGATGTTTCGGGCTCCATGACTCACATGCATAAAGACATCGCCAAACGTTTTTATATTTTGCTCTATATGTTTCTAAAACGAAATTATCAAAAAATTGAGGTTGTTTTTATTC
>NZ_LWFE01001412.1:0-3663 GCF_001635675.1 Oleiphilus sp. HI0061
GGAAAATCTGAAAGTGGTACTATTAGTCTGGACGTTAGCTATATAGACGATTTGGCAAACCTTGCGGTTCGCGATGACGGGCGCGGTATTGCAATTAGCCGTATCTATAAAATGGCGATCGAGAAGGGTATTTATGCAGAATCCGATCCGAAGCCTTCAGCGAGTGAAATCGCTAATTTGATCTTCTCCTCGGGCTTCTCTACTGCGGATGAGGTTACG
Source organism: Oleiphilus sp. HI0061 (assembly GCF_001635675.1). NCBI lineage: Bacteria > Pseudomonadati > Pseudomonadota > Gammaproteobacteria > Oceanospirillales > Oleiphilaceae > Oleiphilus > Oleiphilus sp. HI0061. The sequence goes on from NZ_LWFE01001412.1 coordinate 220, forward strand.
GACGTTTCAGGGCGTGGTGTTGGTATGGATGCTGTTAAGGGCTTCCTGGAGCGCGAAGGTGGAAGTATTGAGGTTATTCTGGATGATGGTGATGAGAATGCAGACTTCAGATCATTTACTACAAATATACGTATCCCGGCAAGTTTCTACCAGAAAGCTATTAGCTTTAACTAGTTTTAATAGTTGAGATTAAAGGCAGGCCTCTTACGAAAGTAAGGGGCTTTTTTGTTTGTGTTTGCGATATTTATAGTTGGCAAATCGATGTGGCTTATTTGGGGGTGAAAAAAACGGTCTGGTTGTATCCTGCAGGTCTTAGGCCTGGTCTATAGATTGGAGTGGATCTACAAAGAATTAATTCAAAGCGCAGCTTTGATAAAGTTAGGAAAGTGGGAATAAGAAGTTGGCTCCCCGAGCTGGGCTCGAACCAGCGACAAACGGATTAACAGTCCGCTACTCTACCAACTGAGTTATCGGGGAACAGAAGACTAACGAAGACTTCGTTAATCAAGGCCGCGTATACTAAAGAGCAAAGCGGCCCAGGTCAAGACCTTAAAGTACTTTTTTGAGACGTGAAATTGCTGACTCTAATATTTCCATGCTGGTTGCAAAGCTTAGGCGCATGCATCCAGGAGACCCAAAAGCAGACCCAGGTACAAGTGCCACACCTGCTTCACTTAGCAGCATCTCGGCCATTTCAACATCGTTAGATATATTCGCTAGATTGTCGATAGCACCCTGGAAGTTTGGAAAGACATAAAATGTTCCATCGCCAGAAATACATTCCACGCCGGGAAGTTCATTAAGCGCTGCGACAAGATAGTCGTGGCGCTTTTTAAACTCGGTAACCATTGTTGTGATGCATTCCTGGCTGCCATTTAGTGCTTCCAACGCCGCGGCTTGAGAAATGGAGCAGGGGTTCGATGTGCTTTGCGACTGAATCTTTTTCATCGCAGCGATTGCTTTTTCTGGTCCTGCTGCGTAGCCAATGCGCCAGCCTGTCATGGAATATGCTTTAGAGACACCATTCAAAACAAAGGTGCGGTCATATAGCTCTGGGCAGGCGTTCAATATGTTAACGAAAGGTTGTTCTGTCCATAGAATATGTTCGTACATATCATCGGTAACGACTAAAATCTCAGGGTGTTGTTTTAGTGCCTCGCCAATGGCAACCAGTTCTTCACGTGTATAAGCAATCCCGGTTGGGTTCGAGGGAGAGTTTAAAACTACGATTTTGGTTTTATCGGTAATTGCTGCTGACAGTTGCTCGGCAGTCATTTTAAAACGGTTATCAAGGCTCGTTTCAACAATAACTGGTTTGCCTTCCGCTATCTTGACCATGTCGGGGTAGGATACCCAGTACGGTGCAGGGATAACGACTTCGTCGCCTGGGTTTAGCAAGGCAAGTGAGAGATTGAAAAAGCTTTGCTTTCCGCCAGACGATACGAGGATCTGCTTAGGCGTATACTCAAGCTTGTTATCGCGCTTGAATTTATCGATGATCGCGCCTTTTAGTTCTGGAGTGCCGTCTACTGCGGTGTAGCGCGTCTGGCCATTTTTTATTGCACTAATCGCAGCCTGCTTAATGTGTTCAGGGGTGTCGAAGTCTGGTTCGCCAGCGCCTAAGCCGATAATATCTTTACCTGCGGCTTTTAGTTCATTGGCTTTGTTGGTAACAGCCAAGGTCGGAGATGGTTTTATAAGTTGTACCCGGTTTGAAAGTTCCAGGGCAGATAAAGCTGGGTTGGATGATTGTGCTTCCAAGTCTGTTTCCTCAATCAGGAATAATTGCTCACCGTAAATAAAGAACGTGCACTGGCTTATTCTAAAGCAAAAAATTTGCTATCGTTTGCTACCCGATAAGCGCATCGCATAGCTGCAGTTGTATTTATATACAAGTGTCTTAGTGCTGCCACCCAAGTTTAGAAGGTCAATCTACAGTCATGCTTCGTGACTGATAATAGATTTTCCTTTAAGGGAGTGGTCAAACTTGCGAAGTCTATCATTTTTTCATTACGACCGGAATCATAATGGCGAAGGAATTTTTACTAGAGTCACGATTTTCCCCAGCGGGGGATCAGCCTGAAGCAATCAAACAACTTGTTGAGGGGATAGAAGACGGTTTGATGTATCAAACGCTTCTTGGTGTAACGGGGTCAGGTAAGACCTATACGGTTGCAAACGTTATCTCAGCGCTTCAGCGACCTACTATTATAATGGCGCATAATAAAACACTGGCGGCTCAGCTATACGGCGAATTTAAAGAGTTTTTCCCGCAAAACTCGGTCGAGTACTTTGTTTCTTACTATGACTATTATCAACCTGAAGCCTATGTTCCATCTTCAAACACCTTTATTGAAAAAGATGCTTCAGTCAATGAACATATTGAGCAGATGCGTCTATCTGCAACTAAAGCACTTATGGAGCGGCCAGACGCAATAATTATTGCCACGGTTTCTGCCATCTACGGTTTGGGTGACCCGGAATCATATCTCAAGATGATGCTACATCTAGATAGGGGGGAGCCGGCTAGTCAACGCGATATCTTAAAACGATTGGCCGAGATTCAATATACGCGAAATGACATCGAGCTACACCGAGCTACCTATCGTGTGCGTGGTGATGTGATAGACGTCTTCCCCGCTGAGTCTGAAAAAGAGGCAATCCGAATTGAGCTATTTGATGATGAGGTCGAGAACTTAAGTTTCTTTGACCCCTTAACCGGCGAAGTGACGCGTCGTGTGCCTCGGATTACGATTTACCCTAAATCCCATTATGTTACGCCGCGCCAAACAATTCTGAATGCTGTGGATGGAATTAAGTCCGAATTAGAAATTCGTTTAGCGCAGTTACGGGACAATAATAAGCTCGTCGAAGCGCAAAGGCTAGAAGAACGAACTCGCTATGATACAGAGATGATGACAGAGCTGGGTTACTGTAATGGTATTGAAAACTACTCGCGCTACTTGTCTGGGCGCGATGTCGGCGCAGCGCCGCCTACCTTGTTTGATTATTTGCCGGATAATGCCTTAATGGTAATCGATGAGTCGCACGTAACGATTCCTCAGATTGGTGCAATGTTTAAAGGCGACAGGTCTAGAAAAGAAACCTTGGTGGAGTATGGTTTTAGGCTTCCGTCGGCACTTGATAATAGGCCTATGCGTTTTGAAGAATGGGAGCGTATATCTCCCCAGTCTATTTTTGTTTCCGCGACACCATCAACCTACGAAGAAGAGCATGCTGACAAAACCGTTGAGCAGGTCGTTAGGCCGACGGGGTTGCTTGATCCTCTAATAGAAGTGAGGCCTGCTACAACTCAAGTAGATGATTTGCTGTCGGAGATTAATGCGGCAACCGAGCTAGACGAAAGAGTGTTGGTTACAACGCTAACAAAGCGTATGGCTGAGGATCTCACAGATTTCTTAATGGAGCATGGCGTTCAAGTCA
>NZ_LWFE01001413.1:0-3556 GCF_001635675.1 Oleiphilus sp. HI0061
TGTTGCCGACGAAGTACAGAGACTGGCGGAACGTTCTTCTGCTGCAACCAAGCAGATTGAAGCACTGGTTAAAACCACTCAGACAGATACCAACGAAGCGGTAATCTCGATGGAACACACCACGGCAGAAGTGGTACGAGGAGCTCGACTTGCACAAGATGCGGGTGTTGCCCTAGAAGAAATCGAAACAGTTTCGATGAGTCTTGCAGACTTGATCCAGAATATCTCTAACGCGTCACGTCAACAGTCATTGTCGGCGGGTCACATTTCTAACACGATGAACGTTATTCAAGAGATTACCTCTCAAACTTCATCAGGTACGACGGCAACAGCGAAATCTATCGGTAACCTTGCTGAAATGGCTAGTCAGCTTCGAGCATCGGTGTCAGGCTTTAAGCTTCCTGCCGACGAAGGTGACTCAGAGTATTCTGAGGGCAACGATGAAGGTATCGTGTAATAAAGCGAGCTGATTGGCTGTAGGTAGTCGCAATGGAAGCCCTACTGAATCCTGACGTAGCACAAGCATGCGAGTATCCGGGTAATGAGTCACGAATGAACTGGGAATCAACGCCTTTTCCTGTGCTAACTGATGCTCAGTTTCATCAGTGGCAAGCATTACTTGAAGATCGAACTGGGATGTACATCTCGTACTATCACCGGTCGCTTCTCCAATCGAATCTAATCATTCGAATGAGAGAGATTGCATGCGCTAGCTTTGACGACTACTACGCAAAAGTATGTGCCAAGCCAAGCGGCATCGTCGAGTGGAACACTTTGCTCGATAGAGTGATGGTTCAGGAGACACGTTTTTACCGAAATCCTGAGTCGATGGAGTTATTTTGCGAATATCTAACTGATCAAATTCGCAGAAAATCTCGAAACGAAGCGATAAACATATGGAGTGTAGGTTGCAGCTCCGGAGAAGAACCATATACCTTGGCGATGCTTTGCCAACAAATGCTTCTGAAAGAAAAAAGAGCGTTAAGTAACTTTGGTGTTACTGCAACAGATATAAGCCTTCCGGTACTTAGTAAAGCTAGAGAAGGTATATATAACGTTCGTAAGCTGGTGGACCTAGATCGCAGATTGGTTGACCAGTATTTTGAGCAACTCAGCCCCGATATATATCGAGTCGGTAGTGAGCTCAAACAAAAAGTCTGTTTCTCGATGGCGAATATGATTGATGTTGATAAAAGCCCTCTGAGAAACATGGATACGATATATTGCCAGAATGTTCTGATTTACTTCCGCAAGGAATTAAAACACAACATTCTGAATAGTCTGGTAGAAAGGCTGGCCCCTAAAGGGCTGCTCGTAATTGGACAAGGCGAAGCTGTCGATTGGCAAAATCCACATGTTGAGCGAGTTCAAAACAATCAGACTTTGGCGTTTATTCGTCGAAATTAACACACAAAAACAACGCATTTATAGATTGGAGAAGTTATGGGTAATAACCATGACTACATAGCCTTAGACTGGGTTAAAGGCGAAATTAAACAAACATTGTCCCAAGCTCAAATAGCGTTGGAGGCTTATGTCGAGAACAAAGAAGACACGCCTCAAATTACCTTCTGCTTGAATTATATTCATCAAGTTCACGGTACGCTTCAAATGGTAGAGTTCTACGGCGCTGCTTTACTCGCCGAAGAAATGGAGAAACTATGCCAGGCATTGATTGAAGACAAGGTCGCCAGTGTACAGGAAGCTCTAGAAGTCTTAATGGACTCTTTGCTGCAACTTGAGAACTATCTGGAGCATATACAAAAAGGGCAGCGTGACTTGCCTGTGGTACTGCTTCCAATATTAAATGATCTTCGTGCTCTGCAGGGCCAGCCTTTATTATCTGACACCTCCTTATTTACGCCTGACTTATCTGCGGCGGCGATAACACCCGACATTGCGCACAATCAGCGTATGCAGGACGAACAAGTTATTGCCAACTTGCGTAAACTTCGACAGATGTTTCAGTTCTCTCTTGCTGGCGTCATTAGAAATCAGGATCTTGCTGAAAACTTTTCCTACCTTTATAAAGTCGTATCTCGTCTCGAGAAATTTTGCCAGGGAACACCCATTGGAAAAATCTGGTGGGTAGCCGTTGGTTTCCTCGATGCTATTCGAGGCGATGAAGAAGGTATCAGCTCTGCAACAAAGCAACTCTTGCGTGAGCTCGATCACCAAATAAAACTGATGATCGATGAACCGCAGACCATTCTAGCGAAGCCTTTACCGACGGACTTACTAAAGAATTTACTGTATTACGTTGCAAAAAGTGCAATTGACAGTCAGCGCATCCAAGAACTAAAAGCGTCCTTTAGCTTGGCTCAAGCCTTACCAAGCGAACAAGAAGTTGATGCCGAGCGTGAGAAACTGCATCGTCCAGGCGCTGAAACAATGAGCTCAGTTGTTGAGGTCTTAAGTGAAGAACTCAGCCACGTCAAAGAACAGCTAGATCTATACGTTCGCGATGACGATAAAGACAATACTCAGCTGCTTGAGCTAGTACCTCAATTAACTCAAATTGCTAATACCATGGCTGTTCTGGGCTTAGGTGTAGCCCGCAAGCTGGTGCTAGAGCAAATTAGCCGCATAGAAGAAATCGCTGAAAGCAGTGAACCAGCTAGCGACCAAGTATTAATGGATATGGCAGGTGCCCTGCTATATGTCGAAGCTAATCTGAGCTCACTCAGCGATGCGAGAGAACAGAGTGAAGAAGAGCAAAACGAATTTGTTGTACCCGCTGAACACTTCGAAAGTGCGCATAATGCCGTTATCTATGAATCACGAAATGGCTTGGAACAAGCAAAAAACAGCATCGTCAACTTTATAGCATCTCAGTGGGATCACGCCGAGATAAAGGATGTCCCAGACCTCTTAGACAGTATTCGCGGTGGCTTACAAATCATCCCGCTTACACAGGCGGCAAAGCTTCTTGAGTCTTGCAGCACCTATATTCGTGACTCCTTATTAAGCGATAAGCATATTCCTGACTGGCAACAACTGGATCGTCTCGCCGATGCGATTACCAGTATTGAGTATTATATGGAGCGCCTCTCAGAAGGGGCTCAAGACAATGACGGTATACTTAAGGTTGCCGAAGAGAGCGTCTCTAAACTTGGCTTTCCGACTCACGAAACCACAGAAGAGTCTAGCCCTGTCCTATCTCAACACCATATCTCTGATGTGGCTTCGGAATCACCCGATTCGATTGAGAAAGAAAGTGATGAAGGACTCATTGACGAAGATATTCTAGAAATATTTATGGAAGAAGTTGCCGAAGTCATGGACGAGATCCAGGTGGCTATGGCACAGCTTCGAGCAACACCTGAAGATCAAGCCGCCCTGCAAAACCTCCGCAGAGCCTTCCATACGCTCAAAGGCAGTGGCCGCCTGGTTGGCGCAAAAGTCATTGCTGAAATTGCATGGCCGATAGAGAACTTACTAAATAAACATCTCGATGCTGCAATGAGCCTAGAAATGGAAGTCTTCGACCTCCTCGATTCAGTTATTGAAAAGCTTCCTGAACTAACCGAAGATTTTTCCCAGCAGCGTGAATCAA
>NZ_LWFE01001414.1:0-2334 GCF_001635675.1 Oleiphilus sp. HI0061
TTATCAGCACCGATTGTTCCGTCATAAACATTTTAGGTCGTCGACAGAACTTCACCAACTTTGCTTTCAAAGCCTCTAGCGCTTTGCGCTGCTCACCAATTGTAAACTTTCTTGGTTTAAGGTACTTGGCATGAACGTCCGACTTGAAGCGCTTATAAATTGCATGAACCATTTTGTCGGCAATTTTTGCTTCACTCTCGACATTATCGAGTTCTTTATCCATCTTATCGAAAAATTTATTCATCGAGTGAACCAAGCCAACGGTGCTCCAACAATCTTGCATATCACGCTTGGTATGTTTGAGCACTTCTTTCAAGCGCTCTTCACTAACCAATTGCTGCAATACTTCTCCTTGCGACTCCATCAAACGTCGACTAGAGCGTAAAGTGATCAGTTTGCGGTGATAGATATCGTGCTCGGTGTGCGTTTCTTTGGCTAGATTCTGCAACATTTCGGGGCTTAGTACTTCTCTTTCTAGCCCTTCGTGACGCTCGTATAAGTTAGCCAAACGGTCATTCAAAACTGATTGCGAGCCATGCAGCATCTTTTGCAAATCTCGCAGAAGATCTTTGTAAATCGTTGACTCACGCTCGGCAATAATTCGCTTGGAAATTAGCTTCTCCAATTTAGGAAAAGCACTTTTTTGCAATAATGAATGGTCTTTTCTGATTTTAGCAATCAAACCCTGTTTTGCAGATAAAGGCAAAACATCTTCTGCATCCATATTCAGCTGCTTGGCTGTTAGGTGCCGAATTTGCTCAATCGAAGCACTAATATGCGGTTCACCCTGCAGGTCATCCCAGAGCACATCTATTTTATTCAGCACAGCAAAACGACCTGCACGGTGTTCAGACTCATGCACATCGATATACTGCTTCCAGATTGCCATGTCACTGGCTGTAACGCCCGTGTCAGCACTCAGCATAAAGATAACAGCCTGGGCATTAGGAATCATGCTAATGGTGAGTTCGGGCTCTGAGCCTAAGGCGTTTAAACCTGGCGTATCCAGGATACATAAACCTTTGCGTAAGATCGGGCTATCAAGGCTCAATAAAGCATGGCGCCACGCCGGTATTAAGACCTTATCTGAATTCTTGGCGCGTTCCAGCGAGCCTTCATCAAAGCCTAGTTCACGCGCCTGGGCAAAAGAAACCACTCGTGTTTCAGCGATTTGCCTGAGTGTTTCAGCCATCGACTCTTGATTACGAGGATCAATGGGAAAATAACGCCACTCATGGTCGCTCTTTTTTAATTCGCTAATGGTCTGGTTTTGTGATCGGGAGTCGATCGGTAATAGCTTGAGGTAGTTTTTTTTCTGGTGTTGATCGTAGAAAATTTCAGTCGGGCACATGGTCGTACGACCCGCCTGGGACGGTAACATTCTCTGGCCAAAGCTTGAGAATACCAAGGCGTTGATCAGTTCTGTTTTACCTCGGGAATATTCCCCAACCAGGGCTACCGTTAGTAACTCATCGTGTAAAAGCCCTAAACCACGCTGTAAGCGAGCATCGAGTTCGTTACTATACAAGCCAGCATCGACCAACCACTGTTTGTAGCGCTCAACGGAGCTACTCAGCTGCCGCTTCCAATCATGGAAGGCATCAACCTGTTGTGATAAGTCGTTTATAGACATGCAAAGTCACCACTTAACGTGCTTAAAAGCAATCATTCCAGGCGAGCCATTAAAAGCTTCCGCCTATTCCTTCACGATCATAGACCCTTATAGGTAATTTATCTGTGCGGGTATTGGCATTCCCTACACAAAGCTTAGCCCTTAAGACTATCTAAGCGTCAGATCATTCGCATTAAATGGCTCACGACCGTTTCGAGCACCTGAAGCGTAAGAAATGCAAATATTGGTGATAAATCCAAGCCGCCCATAGCTGGCAAGATCTTACGAAAGGGCTTCATCAAGGGCTCGGTAATCTGATTAATCAAGAGTAAGGCTGGGTGCCCGCTGCCGGGTGCAATCCAACTTGCAACGATCATGATAATTAGAGACCAAAAATAGATTTTTATTAAAAAGCTCGCAACCAATATGGCCGATAACAAAACAATATTAATCGGATTCGATATCGCATACCCCAACACCGCAACCTTGATACCAACAGCAACTGTCTGTACTAATATTGCTAGCACCAATGAAGCCAGATCGATGCCCGCTATACCTGGTATTAATCGTCTTAAAGTGATAAGCAAAGGGTTCGTCGCTTTAACAACAAACTGGGAAATGGGGTTATAGAAATCTGCTCGGGAGAGTTGCAAGATAAATCGCATCAAAACAATCATCACGTACAGTGATGACACGGTATCGATCACCAAATTAAAAATTTC
>NZ_LWFE01001415.1:0-2385 GCF_001635675.1 Oleiphilus sp. HI0061
CCTAACCGATTCACTTGTGCGCGCGCCGACGACTGTTAAGTGCCCTGTCATAATAATCGGGATCTTTGAATCATTAACATCTCTTAAACCCAGTGCCTTACTATAAAGCACCTGATAGTGCTGCTTTATCGCATCTTGTACATCTCGTTGCTTTTCTTTCCCTGTCGAACCGGAGTGACTACCAACCAGGTCTCTAGCTCTTAGAAATGGAACGGCACATATAATTCCCTTTATTTCTCCAGCAGCGCCTGTCACGGGCAATAGCTGTTGCTCGTAGGTATTCTCGTTTGCAGAAGAAATTACATGCGTGTTGAAGTGTGCAAGCAAGTCAGAGGTTTCTTCAAGCATGGCGACAGAATCATGATTTCCGGCAACAATAACGAGAGGCACAGCCTTGTTTGTCGCTTCACTAAAGTCAATCACAAACTTGTGATAAAGTTCGCGAGCATAGCTAGGTGGAGCCCCGGTATCAAATATATCGCCGGCAACAATAACGGCGTCAACCTCATGCTCAAGAACCTGCTCAACCAGCCAATTAAGGAAACCCTGATGTTCTTTTTGGCGACTTTTACCCATGAAATACTGACCAAGATGCCAGTCGGAGGAGTGAATTATTTTCAAGATGTTGACCCGATTTTCAATTTGAAGACTAATTTACCCCTTATTTTTGTGAAGTAAAGGCATTTTATTGCGGACTTGGTTCACATGGTTGCATAAGCTTTCAAAGTGATACAAAGATCACCTTGTTAATTTTCTTGTAAAAGATAAGTTTAATAGTAGCAATGAATTAGCAGGACTTATTGAGACAGATTATGAAAAGACAACTCATCTATCACACACCGATTGCACTCGATGCACAAAGCTATAAAACAAGTGAAGCATCTGTTTTATCAGGCCAAGGGGTACANGAGAGAGCAACGATTAAAACCATTTCTCGTGACGGCATATGCCTAAACTGTGACCAAGAAACCTTGCATCGCTTACTACCCAATACACCTTCGGTATCACCTAAGTGTCCGGTTAAAGTTGAAGTCGCATTTAAATTAGAAAGCTTTCTTCAAATTAATGCAGATGTAATCTGTATTAGACGCTTATCTAAAGATACCTTTCAACTTGAGTTACGCTTTGGCGCCTTAGATGCCGAAGCTGAGTGTGAAATTGACGCCTATATTGAACATTCACTATACAAAGAAAAGAGTAAAGTAGTGCAGCCGATAAGAGCTATGAATGAATATTCTGCAGTTGCTTAAGCATTTGATGATGTATAACTAGTTCACACCCAAGCTATGCTCTCGATGTGAACACTGATTTAAGTATTGGCTGGCTTAAAGCTACTTAGTGGGAGTAAGGGTAGGAATAGTATCTTGCTTACTTTCGGTGAGAGCACTAACAAGCTCTGCTTCTGGACGAGAGATGCCACAACTATTCATTAGGTCATCGATCCCCGCTCCCAACTCCACCAAACGTGACGCTTCGGAGTAAGAAACTTTAGTCGGGTCATTTTTCTGCATTTCGTCTATTATGGCTTCAAGCTCTTCGACACGCTTTTCCAGAGCAATAACCTTACGCCCAACACCCATTGAGCCATGGCTAATTCCCTGAACTTCTTTTGATAGCTCATCGACCAGATCAGCAGTGCTCCTTTCTGATAAGGTAATGCTACGCTTGATTACCAAAGCGTACACCGCAAGCAAACATACGAGTATCGCTGAAACCAATGGAACAAACTCTACAGAAATTGACATGCCTACTCCTCATAGCCCTCAATTAGCATTGAGGGCCAAAAACAAATTGGCTATCGAGTTTAGAACGAGCCCATTTCAGACCATTCTTCTTCAGATAGCATCTTCTCAAATTCAACCAAGATAATCAGTTCGCCGTTCTTATTACAAACGCCCTGTATAAATCTTGCACTTTCTTCGTTGCCGACATTCGGCGCAGTTTCCATTTCAGAGTGTTTAATATAAACAACCTCTGCAACCGAGTCGACCAGAATACCAATAACCTGCCCATCAATTTCAAGAACAACGATACGAGAATGGTCAGTTACATCGGCACTAGGTAAACCAAATCGAGCCCGTGTATCGATAACCGTTACTACATTACCGCGCAGATTGATAATACCCAACACATAGTTAGGTGCGCCTGGCACGGGGGCAATTTCAGTATAACGTAATACTTCCTGAATCTGCATTACGTTAATACCATACGTCTCGTCTGCTAAGCGAAAAGTGACGTTTTGCAGAATCGGATCTTCAGCAGCATGGCTACTGTGCCCAGTGTTTGATGTCATTAGTTGACCCCTTACCTATTTCCTAAAAGACAATAATTCGCGCCAAGTTTTCAAAGCTTTACTCTCTCACGTCAAAAACTTAACAGATCATC
>NZ_LWFE01001416.1:0-2112 GCF_001635675.1 Oleiphilus sp. HI0061
TACTATTAGATTGGATTAAACCTTATTGGATCATGTCTTTACACCAACCAATTATCTCGACAACCAAACCAATTATGGCTGCAACCAAATGAGGACTAAAAGTATCTATCACGGTGCTTGTACCCATATCAAATTTTTATCTCATGCGTTATGAGACTTTCAACCCGAAACCGGATCCAAGGCAACACCGTAAAAAGTCCCACACATGAATTTCACCTGAGATCAACACCCAGATATTGATGTTGCGAGGCCAATATTTGTTCTTTTAGGAAACTATTACTCAGAAGACGAAGAAAGGGCCTTATCAGCCCCCCTTTTATGTAATTAATTCTTCTAGATAGCCCCCACAGCTTGAATTCGCTAGACAGAGCTCATGCATTAAAAGAATGTCCTCTACGCCCCCATGACCGCCTCAGCATCAAATCTACTATCACCCGCCCCCGAAAGAACCAATAAAATTTAGTGAAATAGAAGGTCCAATTCTTGCTCAACAGCTCATTAAAGTAGCCATACAACAATAATAGCTCGGAAATGTTTATGAAACGCCGGGCAGTCCAGAACATTAATTTTGGGATTATTTTTGATTTTCAATAAACTCTCTTAAAACCTTAGCCCCCTCTGACCAGCCTCTCTCTACTGCCACCTGTGAGGCTTTAAGCTGAGCTTTTTCTTGCGCAAGTACATAGCTGAAGAACTTACTGTGCTCTGCTGGGGAAACTTGATTTAATACGGTAAGCTTTTCCACGTATGGTTGAATGATAGATACAAGCATACCTGCTGTAACAGGCAGAACAGAGGAGATATACCCGGTTAACTTTCCACGAGTACGAGTAAACAGATTGGGCTGGTATTCAAAGTTAAGTTTCTTTTCCATATTCTCATAGAGGCTTTTGTTCAACACCTCCAACCGATAATACGCTTGATAAAACTCCCCCATTGGAGAACCCTCTCGGTTTTTTGCGATGATTTGAGTTGAAAGATAAGCAAATACACGATTGTTGTATTCGATTTTTAGTAGTTTTCGATAAATTTCTTCGTTGTCTCTGTCATTATTAATGTCACTTGCACTCACTACGTCCGATATCAATAGAGCACATAGATACGCTAAAATCGGGTACATTTTCATATTCATTTCCTATCCACATTACGCTGGTTTGTTAGGATGGTGCTACCAATGGTTTTTCTTGCCTATTTAAGTGCACGGAGGGCTTCAATGATGGCGTTCCTTTCGTTGGGGTCTTTTATCCCCCCAAAGCCCATAGTGGTACCAGGCACTGTTCCGGCGGGGTCTTCCAAGAAACGATCCAGATTGGCTTCGTTCCAAGTGAGATTGCTCTCAGATAAACCCGACGAGTAGTTAAAATTGCTAGCCGAAGCGGCGGGTTGTCCGTATTTACCTCTAAGATTGGGACCAACACTTGCTTTTCCGGATGCGTCTGTACTGTGACACACGGTGCATTGATTAAGGGTTGTGTCTATGTGAGCGCCGGCTGCCATTTTTTCTGTTTTATAAATTGGGGTCGTGCGTGCGTTTAGTAGACGAGCCACTTTTTGGCCAACTTGGTTACCCGTCGCAATAGCGCCGTCGATAAATCCGCGCCAGCCTAAGTCAATATCGCCACCGGCAAAATATATTCGCCCTTGGGGTTCGCGTAATGCAGTAATCGAATTCGTCAATTGACCTTTTTTCAGAACGCACCAAGTACCCTTTGAGTAAGGGTCCAGGTGCCAGTCATAGTGTAGGGTATCCACCACATCAACATCCGGTAGAAAGCGGCGCAATAATTTTTGGACTTGCGCGTGGTTGTTGGGGTCAATTTGTGACGGATCAGTGGAAAAAGCCACGAGATTAGTGCCTTCGTTAGGGCTGGCCATGGTCATAATGGTGCTTATAGGGTCTTGCTCCGAGGCCAACATTAAGATGGGCTTTATATTCTGTCGGATGCGAATGTAGAACTTCATTCCAGAGCCGGCATGACCTTCCTCGGACGCTCTCACCTTTTGTGATAGTAGCGCAGGCGAAAATTGAATCTTGGATAGTACGTTCATGGGGACTGCGCTAATCGTGGACCGGCAGGTAAATGTTTTGCCTGTGCTGGTGATTATTTTTAC
>NZ_LWFE01001417.1:0-2314 GCF_001635675.1 Oleiphilus sp. HI0061
TCGTTGACTTGATAATTTCTTAAGCAACATCCTCTCTAACAAGTTAGATCAGAGTGCTTTATCGTGAAATCATCTCAGCCAGCGCCCACACGAATTGCTTGGTTAATTTTTTAAAGAGCTTGCTTGAGATCCCTCAAGCGAGGCGCGTATTCTACAGCGTCTCATTTGCTTGTCAACGATTTTTTTTAATTTGTTTTCGAAGAAATTTAAATTCAAAACCGAAAACCAAAACCTTTAACAAGCGAAGATAAATTACTGATTTTAATCACTTAATTCATCCTCTATCTCCTTCAAACTTCGCCGCTTTCGAAGCGGTTCGTCTTAAGGAGGTGCGCATTATATAGAGCTGATTCTTTAGGTCAACACCTTTATCAAACTTTTTATAAATTAGTTTGTAACGCTATTTTAACGAGACTTTAGCTATCTTTTTCTTGCCCGCCTGAATCACATATATACCAGGCACCGACAACTTCAAGCTCGCCTCTACCTTCTCGCCTTCTACATAGACTGCACCGCGACCCAAGACATCTTTAGCTGCTGCACCATTCTTTACCAAAGCCGCCATTCTTAGTACAGCAGATACTGGCAACTCCGACTGCCCCTCAGCATCAACATCAACTTCCGGAACATTATCTGGAATCTCACCCAAACCGACTCGGTTGCCTGCCGAGTTATGCGCAGTCGCCGCCGACTCCGCATCATGGAAACGCTCAATGATTTCGCGCGCAAACAGATCTTTAACCTCTTGCGGGTTTCTCCCTTGCGCAACCTCTTGTTTAAGAACCTCTATCTCTGCCAATGACTTAAAGCTTAATAATTCATAGTAGCGCCAGATCATTTCATCAGGTAGCGATAGCAACTTCGTGTAAATCTCACCCGGCGCATCATTCACACCCACATAGTTATTGAGCGATTTGGACATTTTCTGGACACCATCCAAACCCTCTAATAAAGGCATCGTTAGAATTGTCTGAGGATCCATACCCGCATTTTTCTGCAAAGTACGCCCCATTAATAAGTTGAACTTTTGGTCAGTTCCACCCAATTCAACATCTGCCGCCATTGCAACCGAGTCATAACCTTGCACTAACGGGTACAAGAACTCATGAATTGCAATGGACTGCTCCCCTTTAAAGCGCTTACTAAAGTCATCACGCTCTAGCATTCTCGCTACAGTATATTGCCCGGCCAGCTTGATCATATCCGCAGCAGACATCTTCGACATCCATTCTGAGTTAAACATGACCGTTGTTAACTCAGGATCTAAAATTTTGAACACCTGCTCTTTATAGGTCTGCGCATTTTGCGCCACCTGCTCTTCAGTCAAAGGCGGCCGTGTAGCACTTTTACCGGTAGGATCACCAATCATGCCGGTAAAGTCACCAATCAAGAACAGCACCTCATGACCAAGATCCTGAAACTGCTTCAACTTATTAATGAGTACCGTATGCCCTAAATGTAAATCTGGAGCAGTTGGGTCAAATCCAGCTTTGACACGAAGTTTCTTCCCCGCCTCAAGCTTCTTTACTAAGTCTTCTTCTACTATTAACTCTTCAGCTCCGCGTTTAATAATTTCTAGAGCTTCTTGAACCGATCCCATCTTAAACTTCACCTTTCAACGCATACCAATAACAATCGAGAAACAATCGCGACATCAAAAAACAAACAAGTATATCATCTTTAACATTACTGTAAGCTTTATAAACAAACATTGACTTTGCTTGAACCCAGCTTACAACTATACTTATAGGAATATTTAACAGATTTTCACATTTTTATGTGACTTCTAAAAAGCATTAATACTCACTTTATTGAGTAAAGCAATTAATTAAAGCAGGCCAGACGTTGATTCACGCCTTTCCAAAAAAGCACATGATAGCCGCCAGCCTCACCGGCGCGGTAATGACACTTGTACTTGCACTGAGCCCTAGCAGCAAAGTCAATGCAACCAGAACGTCCATCGAGATTGATCTAGATAACCAGGTTTTGTCTAGCAGCGAGAGCGTTAAAGCATTAAACACGCAAGAGCCCAGCCAGCAGCCCCTGATTGCCAGCCCAACGCCTAAAGTCGAAAACTGGCAGAGTTTTGATATCAAATCAGGCAATACATTATCAACACTATTTGCTAAAGCCGGGTACAACGATAAAATCATGTACTCCGTTATACACTCGTCGAAAGCTGCAAAGCAGATTGCTAACATTTACCCTGGCGAAAAAATCGCCTTTCTTAACGATGAGAACGAGCAACTTTCCCAAATCAAACTGGTTCGCTCCCCCCTTAAGTCAATTGTATTTAAACGGGATGAAAACAATT
>NZ_LWFE01001418.1:0-2125 GCF_001635675.1 Oleiphilus sp. HI0061
ACCACTACTTGTACTGGTGTTGAGATGTTCCGTAAGCTTCTAGACGAAGGTCGTGCGGGTGAGAACGTTGGTGTTCTTCTGCGTGGTACTAAGCGTGACGAAGTTGAGCGTGGTCAGGTTCTATGTGTGCCTGGTTCTGTTAAGCCTCACACTAAGTTTGAAGCTGAAGTATATATCTTGGGTAAAGATGAAGGTGGTCGTCATACGCCATTCTTCCAAGGTTACCGTCCACAGTTCTACTTCCGTACGACTGATGTGACAGGTGCTTGTGAGTTGCCTGAAGGTGTTGAAATGGTAATGCCTGGTGATAACGTACAGTTAACAGCTACTTTGATCGCGCCAATCGCGATGGAAGAAGGTCTACGCTTCGCGATTCGTGAAGGTGGTCGTACTGTAGGTGCGGGTGTTGTAGCTAAGATTGTTGAATAATCTGACGCCTATATCCTAAAAAAAGAGCTGCCTTCGGGCGGCTCTTTTTTTTGTGCTAAAAGAAATCGTATTTATGTCGGGATGTCGGTTGACACGGTTGGTTGCAATACGTACAATGCGGCTCCTTTTTTATACAGCAGTCACGCGCCTTTTTGGGTTTAAGTGGCTAATTACTGGAGTTTTGGTCACATGCAAAGCCAAAAAATCAGAATCAGACTAAAAGCTTTTGATTATCGTCTGATCGATCAGTCTACACAAGAAATTGTAGATACGGCGAAGAGAACCGGTGCGCAAGTGCGTGGTCCGATTCCTCTTCCAACTAAGAAAGAGAGATTTACAGTTTTGATTTCTCCTCACGTAAACAAAGATGCGCGTGATCAGTATGAGATTCGTACTCATAAGAGAATGATGGATATTGTAGAGCCTACAGAAAAAACTGTAGATGCACTAATGAAACTTGACCTGGCAGCTGGCGTAGACGTTCAGATTAGTCTTGGTTAAGTTTTTCCAACTTTTCTAAAAAGTTGGTGCCGTTCAAGTTAGATCGAGCGGTAAAGTGTAACTACCTAATTTATAGGGCCATAGAGGGTGAAAGCCCCGTACACTTAAGAGGTGAAAAATGGCGATTGGTTTAGTCGGCCGTAAGGCTGGGATGACTCGAGTTTTTACAGACGAAGGTGCATCCATTCCGGTAACGGTTATCGAGGTTGAAGATAACCGTATCACACAGGTGAGAACAGACGATGTTGATGGTTACCGTGCAATTCAGGTAACTGTTGGTGAGCGTCGCGCTTCTCGCGTATCTAAAGCTGCAGCTGGACATTTTGCGAAAGCAGGTGTTGAAGCGGGTCGTGGTCTTTGGGAATTCCGTTTGGCGGAAGGCGAAGGCGAAGATCTTAAAGCAGGTGACGCACTTAATGCGACAGTCTTCGAAGTTGGTCAGATTATTGATGTAACTGGTCAGTCTAAAGGTAAAGGTTTCCAGGGCGGTATTAAGCGTTGGAACTTTGGCATGCAAGATGCGACGCATGGTAACTCGTTGTCACACAGATCAAACGGTTCAATTGGTCAGTGTCAGACGCCAGGTCGTGTTTTTAAAGGCAAGAAGATGTCAGGTCACATGGGTGCTGAACAAGTTACTGTTCAGAGCTTAGAAGTCGTTCGTGTAGACGCAGAACGTAACCTTTTATTGATTAAAGGTTCTGTTCCTGGTGCTACTGGCGCGGACATCATTGTCAAGCCAGCACAGAAGGCATAGGGGGCGTCATGGAATTAACAATTACTGGTTCTGGAAATTCAGTGGCTGTATCTGAAGCTACGTTTTCTCGTGAATTTAATGAGTCTTTGGTTCATCAGGTTGTCACTGCATATATGGCAGCTGCCCGCCAGGGTTCTCGAGCTCAGAAAACTCGTTCTGAAGTAAGTGGTGGTGGTAAGAAGCCATGGAAGCAGAAGGGTTCTGGTCGTGCACGTGCAGGTACTATTCGTAGCCCAATCTGGCGTTCAGGTGGTGTTACATTTGCTGCGAAGCCGCAAGATCACTCTCAAAAAGTAAACCGTAAAATGTATCGTGCAGCGATGCAGGTTATTTTGTCAGAGTTGGTTCGTCAGGAGCGTTTGTTGGTTGTTGAAGAGCTAACTGTTGCTGAGCCAAAGACAAAAGAGCTGACTGCTAAGTTGAAAGAGCAGGGTTTGC
>NZ_LWFE01001419.1:0-1955 GCF_001635675.1 Oleiphilus sp. HI0061
CTTACAAGGGCACTGTTTTTATAGAAAGGTTGGTTAAGAGAATGAGTCTACGTCAGCAAATATTGCAAGAAATGAAAGTTAAGCCTGAGATAGATGTTGAGCAGGAAATCAATACGCGTGTTGCATTTATCAAGCGGAAATTGAAAGATTCAGGTTTGAAAACTTTGGTGCTTGGCATTAGTGGTGGCATCGACTCTTGCACCTGTGGAAAGTTGGCGCAAATGGCCGTTGATCAGCTTAACCAGGAAAATGCTCACCCTCATAGCTTCCAGTTCGTTGCAGTACGGCTACCTTATGGCGAGCAGGCTGATGAGCATGATGCGCAGCTATCAATTGACTTTATTCAACCAAGTCACGCAGTTGCGGTAAACGTAAAGTCAGCTTCCGATGCAATCCATCAAGAGGTGACTGCAGCACTGGACTCGGTAGACCAGTTACATGCTTCCGATCAACGTTTGGACTTTTCAAAAGGTAACGTCAAAGCGAGAGAGCGGATGGTTGCCCAATATCATATCGCCGGTATTTTGGGTGGCTTGGTATTGGGAACGGATCACTCTGCAGAAAATATAACCGGCTTTTTCACCAAATACGGTGATGGTGCAGTGGATTTGATCCCTTTGTTTGGTTTGAATAAGCGTCAGGTGCGTGCTTGCGCAAGCTTTCTTGGCGCGCCAGAGGCTATTATATCCAAGGCCCCAACTGCAGATCTTGAGTCCAACGAACCGGGCAAGAAAGATGAAGACGCATTGGGTATCAGCTATGATCAAATCGATGATTTTTTGGAAGGAAAAGAAATCGAAGAATGGGCTGAAGAGCGCTTGATGAAGATTTATCAAAGCACCCAACACAAGCGCCAGCCTATTCCTAGTATCTACGACTAAGCCTTAGGCCTTAGAATAGAACAGATTCATCTGTATCTGACTGGCTAACTTCTTTTCTCTCTTGACGGATTTTGGTTCTACGGTCTGTAGAGCTGAGAACCTCGTCGATATGAATTGAAGATAAATTAGCACTGATGCTGTCGGATAACTTCTTAAGGTCTTCGCTGGTAATCGCCTGAAGGGAGTTATGCTGCAAAGCTTCGCTATTCAATTTGCTGATCGCATCAGCAGAGCGTTTTGACTTTTCTTCTGTTTCACACTGTAAGGCCATGGCGTCTTTGATCTTTTGTGCCAATAAAATAATGTCTTTGATAGCCCGCTCCGTCTTACTTAAGCCTTCTTTCGAGGATTGGGCACTTCGAACGGTTATTTGAATGTCTTTCTGGCTGGACTGCATAACACTGGAGGCATCATGTGTGCTCGTGTGGATGCTATCGACGATACTTTTTACCTGTTCGGCTGAACTTTGAGTCCTCTCGGCCAGTGAACGTACTTCGTCGGCAACGACGGCAAAACCCCGACCTTGTTCGCCTGCACGGGCTGCTTCGATTGCTGCGTTGAGTGCCAGTAGGTTAGTTTGCTCTGCGATGCTGGTGATCTCGGTGATAATCTGGTTGATCTGGTCGCTATCGTTACGCAATTTATCTAATACTTCATTCGACTCAGATATGCGCTTTTCAATGGTATCAATTGAGGAAGTTGTTGCATGTAGGTGCTCGCCAAAGCTATTGAGCTCGCTATTCATTTCGAGAATATGATTATTGATATCTCCAATGTCATGTTCGATGTTTTCGGTCGCCATGACCATATTATTTATTGCTCCACTCAACACGCCGCCGTGATGAGATTGCATCATCGTATTCTGGCTCATGGCACTGTAGGTTTCGGTTAATTCTGCGCTCATAGGGAGCAAGCGGGAGGCTCTAAGGTGAATCCCCTGTATAGCCTGCTCAGCATTGCTCAGGCGCTGATTCAAAATTTCAAATAACTCTTTGGGCGCGCCAGACATGTTTTGGGTATTTAATTGCGTCGAGTAAGAAAACTTCTCTTCGAGGTTCGCTTTTAATGCAGAGA
>NZ_LWFE01001420.1:0-791 GCF_001635675.1 Oleiphilus sp. HI0061
AACATTTTCACCTTTGAATATTCGGCCGTGCTGGGGAAGAAGCATGTCGATCTCTAATTTTCTGACGCGGTTGATCCAGTCATTTTTGGCTGCATTGGAAGGCATCCAGCGTTGATGGAACATTTTCATTTTCGGGATATGTGCATCAAAATCATCGACGAACATTGGGCTGTCGATAGGCTCAAGAGCCGCACCAACATCGCCAGTGAACAGGATCTTCGCGACAGGGTCATATACATGGTAGTTGCCCGAAGAGTGAAGGTAGTGTGCGGGAATCAGTTGTAAAGACAGGCCCGCCAGATCCAATGTTCGGCCTTCATCCTGTATCGCCTCGTAAGAAATATTGTTCATGCCGAAATGTCGTATGAAGCCTTCCCAAAGCCAAGGGCCATGAAGTTTCGCATCTGGGATAACCTGATCCCAAAGACCCAAAGACGAAATGATGTCTGGGTCCTGGTGAGAAGCAAACAAGTGAGTGATTTGCTCTAAAGGAATGTATTTGACGACAGAGCTTAACATAGGAGCAAAAAGCTCAACACCGCCAGGATCGAGTAAAACAGCTTGTTGATTATTCACGATCATAAACTGATTCGAATCAATAATTTTTTCAGGCTTGTCAGGGTCTCTTCCGAAATAGATCCATTGATGCTTTTCTTGATATATTGCTTGAGATTTCATGTGCGTGCCTAGATTAGTTTATTGTTAGTAGATAAAAACTTTAACGCTTTATCGATATGGTAAAGGATGCGCTTGATCATCTCTTCAACGTTATGCGCCATATCGAGTAAAAC
>NZ_LWFE01001421.1:0-1529 GCF_001635675.1 Oleiphilus sp. HI0061
AATTGTAAATGTATAGCTATATGGATATTCAACTGCCTCTCGAATTACTTCCAAGCTTTTCTGTCTACACACTGCTAGTCAGCTTATTGCTCAAGCCCGGCAAGCCACCTAGCCTACTTCTAAGCTTACCCTTGCTCGCAATCTTGCTGATTACAAGCTGGCTAACGCAAGTTATCGATTGGCGAACTGCTGCTTTCCTTGTTTTCGCCACGCTGATCATTAGTCAGGTTCAATCAAAGCATTTACCAATAAAAACCTTCGCCTGGATATTTTTAAGCCTTGTGCCCTTGATGCTAGCCTTACACCTTGTTCCCGGCTTTACTAAAACCACGGTCTTCGGCCCGGCCTTACTTGGTAACTCAAGCATTCCTTACACCCTAAGTGCTCACCTTGATAAAGCCTTGGGCGCAGTATTAATCTTATTTTGCTTTCGCTACTGGGTCAGCAATACGAGCCCTTCAAACCTGAAGAACGAAACCAACATAAAGCCCGAGCTATTCGCCAAGCTCGGCTTCGCTATGTTTGGGATTTTTCTGATCGGCTACATTTTGGGCGTCAATACAGATTTTAAATTCGGCCAGCTGACTTTGGCCTTTATTTTTATTAATCTGTTTGTGACCTGCATCGCTGAAGAAGCGTTCTTCAGGCTAATCATTCAGCGCTTTATATTCCTAAAATCGTCTACAGCCAGCGCCGCCATCATTGGCTCATCCCTTCTGTTCACTCTTGCTCACTTCCATACAGGGCCCGGGGCGATAGAGAGGCTCAGCCTAATCTTTGCCGCGGGTTTACTCTACGCATGGAGTTACCAGCGAAGCAATTCTCTGCTACTTGCTATCCTGCTTCACTTTAGCATTAACCTGATTCACTTTAGCTTCTTCGTTTATCCTGCCTCTTTTACTCATTGATGACTAAGCACGCACTAAATTCTATTGGCAATAAGGCCACTTTCTTTCGAAAGCAGCCTTCTCTTAAGTCACTTGCGATTAGTGTAGGTCAGGTACAACACCCACCTGAGGCATTTCTGCCAAACCAATGTCTCTGGCATGTTCTTCAAACCCTTTGTTCTTCCAGAAGAAAGCCCCTGGCATGGTTGTAGGTACAACCAATACATAGAAGAGTGCACGACCAACTAACAACATAATGATCATGCCAAGCCCCGCAGCGATACCAATCAGTGCAGCTGAAATACCGGTAGGCGCCCAGATAAAGAAGACTGCAGAGATAAGCAAGCCAAGCACTAAGCTGACGTTTCTCGCCAAGTAAGTATTGCCAAACGTCGTCCACTGAATGTAGTGCGCTGCTGCGCCCTCTCCCTGTTCAGTATTCAGGTAACGAGCATGAGCAACAAGACCTATTGACTCAACCAGCAAGCCAATAAAGACCAGACCAGACAAGACACTCAGAAGTGGTGCAAAGCTTAAATCTTGAAGCGAATAAGCAATACAAGCAAACACGGCAAAAACAATTCCGCCGACACTAAACATACTGCCAAAGAAGCTGGTCAATACCTGCCAATGATTCCAGAA
>NZ_LWFE01001422.1:0-10464 GCF_001635675.1 Oleiphilus sp. HI0061
CTATAGCGTCGATTTAGAGTCAGAGCGATATGCAAACTTTAAATCTGTTGCTAACGGTGTTTTTAAGGCATACGCTGACCTGGGTATATCTATTGATGGTGATTCCTTGGTTCTACCTGAAGGTCGGAGTTCTGCTCAGGTGCTGAATGATTTCGAGGCTCTGGTTGAAACAGGCTCCTATGTTTCTGAACTCGACTATTTCAAAGTAAAAGTTGAAAACGCAGGAACTATTGCAAAAGCTAAAAGCTATTTGGATGTCTATCTAGGGCTAACAAAGCCAGTTAAAGACGAGGATTCCACATTTGACTTGCTTAAGGAAGAGACAAATTCAATTGTTAAAGACAGAGTTTCGGAAGCCCTTTCCGCTTACTCTGATCTAAATGATTTTAAGCGGAAATTGAACGATGTTGATGGCTTTTATGAAGAGCTTCTCGAAGTTGGCTCATTTTCAGGTGTTAATTCGGTAGTAGCCAAATACTCAACTAAAGAGTCAGACCCGACGAAAGCAGAACACTGGTCAGCACTTAAGGACTCTTTTAGCGAACTGCAATCATTAGCAATGACAAGTAAAGAAATTGCTGAGCGCTATGATGTTGTCGCGTTTGATGAATCTAACGACGAGAAAACGCTTGTTGAAATAGCGCTTGAGACAAACGACCAAGTTGCAATTAGTAACTTGAAAGAACTTCGTGATTCCCTAGCTCAATCTTTACCTGTAATTGATCTAAAGGAGCTTGTTTATTTAGCCTATCGGAAAGAGGGAAACCCATCAGTCAAAGCAGGTTTGAATTCATTCTTTCACTCCATTATTACCTATCAAGACCTTATATCTATCGTTCAAAATCATCGAGCTGTCTACAGTTTTTTAGGCGTGCGTGAAGGTGTTGACGCCGCTGAAGATATACAAGCTATGCATAGTGAGCTAATGAGTCTGATGCAGCAGGAGGCTCAATTAGCATTCGATAGTATTTTACTTAGTACCGATGTAGAAAACGGGGTTTCTGCCAATAGGCTATCTTACGGTTCTTCAAACGGTGCCGCGAAACTGGAAGGGCTGTTTGTCGGCCAGTATCGAGGATTTATATATATAGAAGCAAACATGGTTCCTTCATCCGTTGACCTAAATAGTGGTAAAGCTCCTATATTGAGTAAAATGGTATCAATCATCCATACCGATGACATTCTCGGATACGGCGATAATGAAGCATTAGATGAGACTCGTTATTATGTTAAGAATGGTATTGTCCAGCGCAACGCAGAAGGCGAATTAATTACATCTTTGGCAGATTTTGAGTCAGGGGCATCTGACGAGTTGTTTACGGTGCAACCCTCTCGATATACAACCCCGCTTACTTCTCTTGCGGTAGAAATTGCTCAGCAAAAAGTCATTAACCTCCAGCCTCTTGTTGAACGCTTGAACGATGGTAATGGCTATCAGGGTTCCGCCGCCAATGAGAAAAATGTCTATTTTGATCTTGGTGAACAGGCTTTAAGCGAACTTCTTGAAGAGTCGCAAAGCATTGTGTCCAGGTCTTTTAATATTACAGAGGGGGATGAGCTGAAGAATATTTTCGCTATCAGTCCGGTCACTCTTCCTCACATGAAGTACTTTCAAGATGAGCTTGAGGCATCCTATCGTTATCGCTTTAATATCGAATATTACGGCGCGATGCTCCAGTCTCTTAAGTTAGCAAGTAATTTAGATTACGAAGTAGTTCAAAACGAGATTGCCAAGGATCTGTATGACGGACAAATTGATGGCAAGCAGAATTCTGAATTTATTGAATCCTTGTCTTCGATAAATAGTCTTACGTATTTTGCAACGAGAGAGCCGTCTTCCGCATTTATCCCAGATACCACGGTGAACGTTAGTGAATTGGGCCAACTGTTAGAGCAAGAGTTTGAACTGCTTGTTGGCGAAGACTCTGATTTCGGTGAATACAATTCTTATTTGCAAAATTTAGCGTTGGTTGGAGCGGCTGGTGGTGTAGATTCTGACGGTGACGGAATGCTCGATAATGATGACCCTGACCCATCAACTCCCAATGAGATTGTCGATAATGGTTATGATGGATTGCGTTCGGTTTCTGTGCAATTCGAAGACGCTTTACTAATGCCTATAGATCAAAGTCTAGTTCTGACAATCCCAATAGAGGAAGTTCAGACAGGTGATGATGAAAAGCTAAGCTGTGCGCCTCATGACTCCCAATGTATATTGGTTGGGGATATGTCGGTTGAAATAGAGGTCGCTTCCAGCATCAACGTAGCACCTGATACGCATAATGCGACTATTTCCTCTCGTCTGTTCGATAGTGGAAGTGCGCGTTTCTTAGAACTAAAAATCGATGGATCAAAAGCGGGTTCGTATTCTGCATATGTACAGCTCACAACAGAAGCTCAGGTTAACCCTGAGACAAAAGCAGTAGAGGTCGATGAACAGCAATTCGGATTTGAACTACCTTTCACAATCTTTGATTTCTCAACACTTGAATTTAGGGTTGTAAGCGAAAATCAAGATCCTGTGACAGGCTCCGAGTTCGTTAACGCAGGCTCTAAGATCGTCCTTCAATTTAAAGCAACTGATCAAATATGCGAGCTATATCCTGTTTGCGGTGACAATAATGAAAACGTCGGAGAGTTTCTCGATCTTGACTTGATTGGTGAATCTTTTTCTGTCCAATATCAAATCAATGATGAAGAGGAAGCCAGCCCCTTCCAGCTAGCAGCTTCTGAGGGCCTTACCGGCGACTTGTCAGTTATTTCAAACCTTCAGGCAGGCCAAGCCATAAATGCGACGCTTACCTATAGCGACAAACAATCGTCCATATATTTGGGGGATATAAATGCTTCGGTCGTTGATGTCGATGCTGTAGATTTTCGAGAAAAATGCCCTGAACCGTTGTCTGGAATTGATGATGTGAACGGAGATGGCGTTATAGACGCTAATGACAATCTTCCTTGTTTTGCTGACATCTTAGCAGCAACAGATAGCAAAGCCGAAGTTTACAACTCAGACCTAGATGAGTACTGGTATTTTGACGACAGTTGGCATTTTATCATTAGAGAAAGCGGCAATAGGGATAGGTTCTTAGGTCACGTACAGCTGCCTAAAGACAAGTACAGTAATTATCAAAAAGTACAGAAGCTTTTGTTCGACTCTGAATTAAGACGGATGTATCTGGCATTTAGCGGAGGTGCGATTAGCTATTACTCCTTAACTACACAATCTGTTTCATCTTTTTATATACCTAGTGTCGAAGAAGACACTTCGAACTTTGTTCTTTTAGGTTCGAACTTATTGATACAGCCTGAGACGTCTAACTCGGCAATATTCGACTCAAACGGCGATGTGGTAAGTATTAATTTTGGTTTGACGTTTCCAGAGCCGGGTAGATTACTTACCCCTCACTTAGGAAACCTTAGTTTAACTCGATTTGCCAATGATATAGCCGTACGTTACGAAATTGAGCGCTATAGGGACGGCAGTGTTCAATCACTCGAAGGCTTGAATTCTACCGATACTGTGTCATTAGACTCTGGGCAAGGTGAATTTGGTGACACGCTAACAATCTATCTTAGTGTCAAAGCGCTAGATGAACAGTTGATAGAATATAGTTATTCCACGCATTTAATTGGGACTAATGGTTTTGTCCTAAACTCTGATTATTCAGACGATGAAAATCCGCCCCTTTTAAGTGCTGGTCAGCTTGATTTGTCAGGCGCGCACATAGCAGATCATTTGTATGTCGAATGGGCTGTAAACGATATATCTACAGATTCACTAGTATATAGTTTTACTGATAAACGATATCCGTATCTGTACGAAGCCAGTAAGCTTGAATACGGAGATGTCATTGAAGCGACTATTTACCTTAAACGCTCAGCAGATTTTTCCAGTCAGCAAGACATTCGTCTTGCCACGCTTGAAGGAGTCTTTGTAGGTGATCTTGGTAATTATATTCCTGTTTTAGATACTGAATACTGGGATGAAAATCTTCATCCGGTAGATGCAAGCGTTAAAGCACGATTGATCAGTAGTACAGAGAACGATGACTTCTACGCGGCAGCAAATTTCACACCAGTTTGGTTTATTAATGATGTTGAGGTTCCAGGAGAAAGCTCTTTTGAGTTTCCGACAAACCCAGAGACAAACATCAGGTTTGGCGACGTAATATCTGTAGAATATTCGTACAGCATAGGGCAGGAGTCCGGTCGTACTGAAACACTTAGGCTCCCCACTATCGAAACAGACTCTGAGCTAACTGAGTTTTCCATTACTCCCGTCGTTGTTGAGGAGGGCGAATCAGTGAGTCTAGATTTGTCCAAGTTCAGCGCTGTTGCGTTGGAAACGCTTGAAGCTCGTTGGTATATAAATGGTGAGCTGGATCGTTTAGTTAAAGATTTTACCTATCCTGGTGAAAAGCTAAGGTATGGTGATTTAATTCGTTTAGAGCTTGCTCCCCTTGTTGCTGAAGACAATGAGGTTCAAGACTCGTTTTCATACGAGGGTGCGAAAGCTTTTGTAGGGCTAAATATCGATAAGTTGAACGGTTCTACTGATGCTTCAAACGCTTTTGTTGACAGTGATGGCGATGGAGTTCCAAACTTTCGCGACTATTTCAGGTTTGATCAGAACTGTTCAGTGGAAGGCGAGGGTCGCCCAGATGATCTAGACTCTGATGGCCTGCCCGACCTGGTGGAACTTACAAGCGCCTATTCAACCAACCCTCATTTGCGAGACTCTGACTCTGATGGGATTAATGACTTTACTGAGAGTGAATTAAACCTCTCCCCAGTTTTACTTGATAGTGATGGCGATGGTTACTCAGATGGTTTTGAGCTCATCTGGGGTAGTGACCCAATTGATGATGCGGACCCATCAATTGGTGATGATAAGGATCATGACGGTCTAACCGATGAGTTAGAATTAGTAAATGGGACACTTGTAAATGGTAGTGACTCCGACAACGATGGACTTGAAGACGGGTTAGAATTGTTACTCGGCACTGAACCTCTTTCCGCTGATTCCGATGGCGATGGTTTATCTGATGGTGTCGAGAAGTATTTGACTTCAACAAACCCTCTTATACCAGATAGTGATGGTGATCAGCTTAGCGATGGTGTCGAAGTTGCTCTTACGCTTACCGACCCGTCAAGCTCTGATACCGATAACGATGGGGTTTTAGATCGTGAAGAGGAGTCTTCACTAGCTATTGACGATAAGACCTTATATCAGGTTTTATACCCTGATGATTTGTTAGCGTACAACAAAAATGCTTCTGAGTCTTTCGTTCCTCAGGGGACGTGTTATGCCACATGGCTAGCCAGAAATAAAGCTGATGAGATCAAAGTGAGCTTTGAACCTCAAATAGACGAATCTAGTAAGCAGGAAGTTTTATTTTTTAACGATACTTGGCCTGAAGTAATTAGATTTCAAGCTGATCAAGGAAGGTTTACCAAGGCAATCGGGAAAGGCGATATAGATGCGAGAATTACCTCCGCTAATTACGCGCGCACCAATAGTAATTTACTCTACTTAGGGTTTAGTGATGGTTCGATTTGGAGTGCTGATCTTACCCAAGCAGAGCCAAGCCTAACTCTTAGTTATCTGCTTCCCGAAAAACAAGCGGTTATTGCCTTAGTTGATCAGGGTGATTTTCTCCTGGCTTCAGTTTCTGCAGACGGCGCTAGTGAGAATATCTTTATGTTTGAAGATGCGGGGGCAGGCCAATCTCCGGTTAATGTGTCACCATTCTCAAGTAATATTCAATTGTCTTCGGCCGTGTGGCAGAACGCCGATAGCGCAGCACTATGGGGCTTTAGGAGTAATAGCAGTGAGTTGGTGCAACTTGTCGTGGATGTTCCTGGTAAGAGTTTGTCACAAACTATTTTTGAATCAGATCAAACACTCGTGTCACCCTTATATGTGAAAGAAGAGGTCGCTGGTTCAAAACTCTATATTTCGAACGGCGTTACCTTTGACACGAATGATTTAAGTTTCGAATATGACAATAGCAGTAATTTTAATCTGGGTATCTATCACCAGGATCATCATATTCAATCTATGAGCGCTAATAATGCATTACGCTTAAGTTATGGCCTTACAGGTGAGTGGAGTCTTGAGCAAAGTTATTACGGTCGTGAGCTTGTTGCTCTAATACCTACCGGGTTTAATGTTTTGGCTCTAACTCAGCCTTCAAATATTGATGAAAGCGGTTCTGCCGGCTTAAGGTTTGATGTGGTTCAAGTTGGAGATTCCGATGACAACGGCTTACCTCAATGGTGGGAGTCCTTATTTGCAGAAGGTACGCTTGCTCAGTTTTCCAACTTCGACCAGCCTGAAGAGTATGACTTTTCAACAGATTTTAATAGCATAATTGCTAGGGATTTTGATTCAGATAGCGAAGATATGGATGATGATGGCCTAAGCAATTCATTGGAACGTAGTCTAGGTAGCTGTGTTGATGTGAGTGATGAATGTCCTACGCCTTCGGACTCGGATCTAGATGGTTTATCGGATTTGTTCGAACAACAATACTCGTTTACCGACAGCCTGGGTATCGAGCATCGAGTCAGCCTGACTTCAGGTGATACCGATGCCGACGGCTTAAGTGACTATGATGAGATTATTACGATAGGCAGCTATCCCGATAACAATGATTCTGATGGCGACCTTATCTGTGATGCTCAAGAACTCGAGTTAACAGGAACAGATTTATTGAATTCAGACTCGGATGGCGATGGCTTAACAGATGGCAGAGAGCTGGGTATCGTTACATTAAATTGTGATGCTCTTTTCAAGGGGGACGTGTTCAGTGATCCTCTCAGTTTCGATTCAGACGAAGACGGCTTAAATGATAGAGAGGAGTTTTTTGCATCGACTGACCCGTTTAACCCTGATTCTGATGGTGACGGCCTTAAAGATGGCCAGGAAGTAATCTTTGGTGGCGACCCGCTTGACAGTATGTCGCGTAATGGAGTCCTGCTAGATGGTGAGATTGATAGTGATAGTGATGGCCTCTCTGACAGCTACGAGCTAAATCATAGCAATTCTAACCCAAATAATGCCGATAGCGACTCAGATGGTTTATCTGACTATGTCGAAGTTACTTTGGTTGGCTCAAACCCTAATAACATAGATACTGATGGTGATTTGATTTGTGATATTTTTGAAGATATTTACGATCAAGATGGTGAGTATCTTCAAACAGACCCTGCACTTAGCGATACTGATTCTGACGAATTAAGTGACGCATTTGAGCTTGGCTTGTCAGGCGATCCTGTATCATGTTCCGAGCTTCCTAATCTAAACCCGGTTTCAGACCCAAGGTTGTCAGACAGTGACGGTGATGGGCTTTCTGACGTTTTAGAGGTCACTTATGTCTATGACAGTTATTCAGACGATTTTCGTTTACGTAAGCCTGACGTAAACCTAACAATAGATCCGTTATTGTTAGATACAGATGGTGACTTGTTGTGTGATTTCATAGAACTTGGAGTCAGTAATCCTGCTGAAAGTGATACTGACTTCGATGGCCTGAATGATGCTACTGAACTAGGTCTTGAGTTAAGCGAAGTTCTCTGTACTCCCATTTCAATAGCAGATCAGTTAACTAGTCCTGTACTCAGCGATAGTGATAACGACGGTCTAAGCGATGGGCAGGAGATTTTGATTACGGGAACAGATCCTCTTGATACTGACTCAGATGATGATGGTATAAGAGATGGTGACGAAGATCGTGATGGCGACGGTTTGAGCGACTATGTTGAGCTTAATCTTTCCTTCACTCTTTTCGATACTGTTGATAGCGATGGCAATGAAGTTAATGATGCCCTTGATGATCAAGATGGTGATGGCTTAAGCAATATCGAAGAGTTGGGTTATGGGACGTGCATTGCCTATCAGGCTGTATCATGCCCAAGTCCAGAGGATAGCGATCAAGATGGTGTTTCAGACTTTGATGAAATTAATCGAGCTGATCAGGAAGGCACAGACCCCCTTGGTTCAGATACAGATGGCGACGAGCTTACTGATAGCGAAGAGCTAGCTATAGGTACCAATCCTCTCTTAGCAGACTCTGATCTTGATGGGATCGATGACAATGAAGAACTTACGTTATCGTTAACTGACCCACTAAATCCAGATACTGACAATGATTTTCTAGCGGATGGGCAGGATGATAGCCCCTTGCAGCCTGATAGCGACAACGATTCGTTATTAGATGGCATTGAGGTTCATATTTTAGGCACCTCGCCTGACAATAACGATAGTGATGTTGATGGGCTTAAAGATGGAGATGAAGTATGGGTCTATGGTTTCGGTCTTGATGAGTTAACGTTGCTCAAGACTGGTCGTGATCTCGATATAGACCTTAATTCAAAGAGTGGTGTTACTGGTTGGAATCCGCCTTCCAATAGCTTCGAGGGTGCTGCCTACGAATATCTCGTTACAGACGTCGCGAGAATTGTAGTCAATGATGCTGGCACTTCGCTAAACGAGCCATTTGTTGCTGAAGGTGATGAGCTTGATGCGGGTGTTGAGGTTATCGGTAAAATTCATATTCGATATATCTCTAATCCTTCTCTAGCGGATAGTGATGGTGACGGGCTTACTGATTATACCGAGCTCATGCTGATTGAGAAAACCTATGGTGATACCCGTTTTGATATTAATCCGCTCGATATCAATACAAGTTACCAGGAGCTGGAATCCAACGAAGAAAACTTTAAAGTATCTGACCCTTTAAGGGCTGATACCGATGGGGATGGCCTTAGTGATGGCGATGAAGACATAGATGATGATCTGTATGTCAACGACTTAGATCAAAATAATGAAGATTCTTCAGTTATTGTTGCAGATACTGATTTTGATGGATTGCCGGATGGTATTGAAGTGCTGCTTACCCAAAGTAATCCTGCTAAGAACGATACAGATGGAGATGGCTTGTTTGATGGCAATCAAAATAATGACACCGAATCTCGTTATGAAGTTATTTATGATTCCGCAAACCCTCCGAGATTAATTGAGAGCACAGCCTCTTGTAATGCTGATGAATATCGACTTAGTAACATAGGAAACAGTGAATATTGCGTTCAACTTTCATATATATCAGACCCGTCAAAGATAGATAGTGATGCAGACGGCGTACCTGATCGGTACGTCACGGAAAGCTCGAAAGAGATGTTTGATCATTTTCCACTTGATAGGAGTTGTCATAGATTAACTGATGGCGTAATTGATAATGATGATCCTTCTGACAGGAAGTGCTATTCCGCGTGGATGGCGGGGCAGGCCTCTATCGACCAAGTTCGCAATGGCAGCTGGGATGATATAAGTGCAGGGAGTCAAAATGTCGTAACGTTTTCCGGTAAAGGCTGGGATAGAATCATCAGATATCGAATGGGGGCTTCTGAAGATACATCGTATTATCTCCCGCATACACCGGTAAGTGGTGATGTAGTAACCGCGCTTTCAGGAAGCTTACAAAGGTTATATTTTGCAGATGACGAAGGAGCTATTTATTATCAAAATCTTGAAAGTGACAGCCCCTTGGTTCCGTTTGTTCAGCTCGCTGCTGAAGATTCAGATGTTGTACATATAAGTGGATTGGGCGATAACTTGTTTGTTTTCACGCGAAACTCCACCGCTTTAGAAGAGCGCTACAAATTGATTATGTTTGATGCTGCTGGCGCGCTGCTTGGTAGTATTGTGGACATCGAATATGATGTTTTGCCAGACAGTATTAAATTAGCCTGTCGCAATGACAGCTGCACTACTTTGGTTGATATTCTTGCAGTTGTTCGTGTAGATAATCATCCAAACAATGAAGTACTTTCAATGACCTTGGACTTATCGACGTTTGGTATTGCCTCTGATGAAATATCCACTATTTTTGAATCATCAGAGAAACCGCTTAGCGGGCCCATTCAGTTATCTGAAAATGGTGAATTGATCTACTTCGGATCTGGGCATCAACTTACTCTGGCTTCACTAGAGGTGCCGGTGGCAGGCAGTTTGTTGCATAAATCATACGGTTTAGCTGAATACTCGACGTTTTATGATCTTCATGAAGAAAACCAGCACTTCATTGCTATCGTTGACGATCCTAGTTCTTTATTTAACTCTCAAGAAACGCGGGCAGTCTATATCGAGGACAATAAGCCTACAGATGATGGCGAACCAACAAAGTATCTGATACAGCAAGCCACAGAAGATGAGCTAATGATGAAAGTCTTGCCGCAACAAGTCGCAGGCCAGAGTGACTTTGCGTTATTAAGTGTGTATGACTCGCTCGTCGATATAATGCCTATCGGTGTGACGGATCAAGATTCAGACGGGATGCCGGGAATATTCGAGATGCTTTACGGCTTGGATGATAGTGACCCAAGCGATAAGTTCAAAGACTTGGATAAGGATAATTTAACAAATATCGAAGAGTATCTGTTAAATACTAAACCTGACAA
>NZ_LWFE01001423.1:0-1438 GCF_001635675.1 Oleiphilus sp. HI0061
TTATATTTGGAATCAGTGGCACGGGGTGTTCAAATGAAGCCGCGAGTTCGAAGAAACTATCGTCTTCGAAACCTAGGTCTTTTTCAAAATCAACTGTTTCACCAGCGGTGGCATCACCACCAATGCCTGCATACCAATAACTTGCTTCAACAGTACCGCCAATAAAATCGGCTTGAGCCGTGGCGCTTGCAGCCAAAACGAAAGGAGCGAGGAGTTTTGTAACTTTTTTCATAGATACTTACCTTATTGAATTCTCTTAAGAATAAAACTATTAGCGTAAGTATAGAGGGAGTTTTTGATTTTGCTTGCTTGATTCGTTGCAGCTTAGATTAAAAAGCTGCAACGAAGTCACAAAATTTAGTCAAATGAAATACCTAAACGCTGACCTACCTCTTCGTAAGTTTCGATCACGCTACCAAGACCTTGCCTAAACCTGTCTTTATCCATCTTCTTACGAGTTTCTTTATCCCAAATACGACAGCCGTCCGGGCTAAATTCATCACCAAGAACAATTCTACCTTCAGACAAACCAAACTCTAGCTTGTAATCAACCAATAGCATACCCGCCTTGTCAAACATTGCTGACAGCACATCGTTTACTTGATAGGTAAGCTTTTCCATTTCGACAAGCTGTTCTTTCGTGGCCCAACCAAAGGATACACAGTGAGAAACGTTAATCATTGGGTCATGCAGAGCATCATCTTTTAGGAATAGTTCGAACGTAGGTGGAGTCAATTCTTTTCCTTCTTCAACACCTAGGCGACGTACTATGCTACCCGCTGCATAGTTACGAACAACACACTCCACAGGCAACATTTCAAGATTTTTTACCAGGCACTCGTTATCTGATAGCAAGGCTTCAAAATGAGTTTCGATACCAGCCTCTTCTAAAGCCTGCATGATAAAAGCGTTAAACTTATTATTTACCATGCCCTTTCGATTCAGCTGCTCCATTTTCTCGCCATCAAAAGCAGAGGTATCGTCTCTAAACAAAAGAACAAATTTGTTTGGATCTTCTGTGGTATAAACTGATTTTGCTTTACCAGCGTAAAGTTCTTTCTGCTTTTGCATAAAAAGGAAACTCCCGAGAGTGGCTCTAAGATTAAGAGCAATAGTATTGAAAAATTTCTATAGTGTTTTAATGAGCAATGATATCGCAGCTATTTAGGCAATAAACACATATCAAATCATGATATGTGTTCAAAAATAATCGTTAATAGTTCGGTAGCTGTATTGGAGTCAAAGCTATCATTCAAGGCCTTGACTCGAACCTCATAGGCATCAGCCTGTTCGAGTGCGCTGCCGGATATCTCGATAGAGAAGTTATGCTCTTTAGCTTTTTCTTGACGATGCTCTTCCGTCGAAAACCATGAATCCAGCTCATCTCGACTTAAATAACTGACAAAGTACTTTCCTTGCGACTGATCTATATCAGAAA
>NZ_LWFE01001424.1:0-1468 GCF_001635675.1 Oleiphilus sp. HI0061
TTTAATACCATGAACTTTCAGCTCACTGTCTACGACAGCCATAGGGTCATTGCCCATTTTGCAGGTGCCGCTAGGGTGATATACCAAGCCTAGCCGTTCTTTACACTTCTTCAAAAGTGCCTCATCTGATTGGATGTTATTACCTGGGTGCAACTCTTCGCCACGATGCCCATCAAAGGCTGGGCTTGCTAATATTTTCCGAGCAACCCGAATGCCGTTGACTAATACTTTTGCATCCTCAGGGTCGGAGAAAAAGTTGAAGTCGATTTTGATTGGCTCTCTTGGGTCTGCTGATTTTAAGCTGAGTTTGCCTCGGCTTTTAGGGCGAAGGACGCAAACGTGAAGAGAGTAGCCATGGCTAGACAGGAGTTTTAAATCGCGCCCGCAGTCGTCAAAGAGTAAGGGAACAAAGTGCATCTGAATGTCTGGTACCTTTACCTCGGGGCTAGACTTCAAAAAGGCGCCCGCCTGGGTAATTGAGTTCGCCAGATTGCCTTGCTTGTCGCGCAGATATTTAAGAGTGTCGGGTAGCATTTTTAGCAGTCCGCCGGGGCTTGTCGAGAAACCATCCTTCTTTTTGCTTTTCACCAAAACACAGGCATCAACATGTTCCTGCAGGTTCTTTCCGACGCCGGGCAAATCCTGTATCACTTCGATACCATGTTGTTGAAGCTCCTCTTTATCGCCGATACCTGAAAGCATAAGCGTTTGAGGAGAGTTGAAGGCGCCGCCGCACAACAGCACTTCTTTACGTGCATGGACGGTATGCTTTTCACCTTGTTGAGTAAACTCGACCCCTGTTGCGACTTTGTTCTCGATGAGAATTTTATCGACAAAGGCCTCGCATTCAACAAAGAGGTTTTGCCTTGTCATGGCCGGCTTTAAATAGGCGCGTGAAACGCCGCAGCGCTCGCCATCTTTGATGGTAAATTGATAATAGCCCGCGCCTTCAAATTGTGGTCCGTTGAAATCTTCTGTTAGAGGGTATCCTGCTTGCTCACTTGCAGCCAAAAAACACTCGTTAAGCGGGTAAGTGTTTTGCGTGTCAGAGACATAGATAGGGCCTTCTCCACCATGATAGTCACTGGCACCGCGCTCGTTGGTTTCTGATTTTTTGAAGTAGGGCAGCATGTCATCAAAGCTCCAGCCAGGGTTTCCTTGTGCTTCCCAGGTATCGTAGTCTGATTTGTGACCGCGAATATAAACCATGGCATTGACAGCACTGCTGCCGCCGAGAGTTTTTCCGCGAGGACAAAATAGAGGCTGCCCGTTACGTATATCGGCAACCGGCTCAGACTCGTAGCGCCAGTTATATTTCTTACTATACATGAAGTAAGCAAAAGCCCCGGGAACCTTGATCATCGGGCTTTTATCTCGCGGCCCGGCTTCCAGCACAAGCACGGTTTTATCACCTTCTTGGGATAAACGCTGAGCTAATACGCTGCCCGCAGAACCAGCGCCAATGATG
>NZ_LWFE01001425.1:0-2291 GCF_001635675.1 Oleiphilus sp. HI0061
GAGCTAGCATGGGGGATGTAGGTGCTTGCTGGGATAACTCTGTTGTGGAGCGGTTCTTTGGAAGCTTAAAGCATGACTGGGTTTTGAAAGTGCCCCAGCCAACGAGAGAGCATATGAGAAATGATGTGGCTGACTACATGCGTTATTACAACTTAGAGCGGCTCCATACTTCTAACGAAGATATGTCGCCAATCGAGTACGAAAACTCTTTAAGAAAAGTGTCCTGATTTAGTTGCGCAGAACACATTCTGCTTGACTCGTTTCACCAGTCAAACACCATTGCAGAAAAAACCAAGGAAACGAGAACGACAAGCGTTATCACCAATCTCAACCTCATGAACCAAGACTCCAACACCTCTTCCTCAAATAGCTTTCGATCAATCACCAGCAAATAGATAAAACAGAAGGCGAACACGAGCGAACTATAAATCGACTCACAAGACGCTGCTAACCAAGCTAGAAGAGTGACAAAATTACTGTGCAAGAAGAGATTGATGGATGCATCACGAAGCAGAAACAATCCCCAATGAATGCCCGCCAGGAAAGAGATGATCACAGCGGCATATATACGCAAAGCCAAGTTCAAATTAGTCTCGTGCATATCAGAAAGGAACAGATACATACTTGGGATCAAGTAAAAAGGGAGTGCTCCGGCAAAGGTCAAGGATATTGCGATACAACGCTTATTTTTGTTCATGTGGCAGATTAACTCCAAGTCTGAGTAAAACCGTTCATTAGGCACTGGCAGCGTTCGAACTGTTTTATTGTTGATACCAGTTTATAGATCTAGCTCTATTTAGATCGTTTCAATATTGTCTAGCAATGTCAGCGCTCTCTCGTGAATGAGCTGCTTTTCTTGATCAGATTTTTTAGCCCACTGCTTGGCGATAAAAGATAACCTTTGATTGTCGGCCAAGCGTTCTTCATGCCTTCCAAAAAAATCCCAGTAAAGAGCATTGAATGGACAGGCGTCGGGCGTTACCTTCTCTTTAACCTTATAATGACAACTCTTACAGTAGTCACTCATCTTGTTGATATAGTTGCCGCTCGCAGCATAGGGTTTTGTGGCGATCCACCCCCCATCAGCAAACAAGGCCATCCCTCGAGTATTGGGTAGCTCAACCCACTGTAAGGCATCGATATAAATCCCTAAATACCAATCATCTACCTCATCGGGATGAAGACCAGCCAGCAAAGAGAAGTTACCTGTTATCATTAAGCGCTGAATATGGTGGGCATAAGCATACTCTAAAGACTGTTTGATACTCTCCTTCATACACGCCATCTTGGTTTCACCAGTCCAAAACCAACTTGGCAAAGGTCTACTCGCATTCAATCGATTCTGTTCCGTATAATCCGGCATATTGGCCCAGTACATTCCTCTAACATATTCTCGCCAGCCAAGAATCTGACGAACAAAGCCTTCGATCTGCGAAATCGAAATACTAGATTGCTGTTGATAGTATGTTTCAATGGCGACATCGATCACCTCATCAGGGCTAATAATCTTGGCATTCAAAGCAAAACTCAGCCGTGAGTGATATAGGCTCCAGGAGTGAGGAGAATTGCAGGTCATCGCGTCTTGAAAGTAGCCGAATTTCGGGAGGCATACTTGGCAAAAGTATTGAAGTTGAGCCATCGCTTGTCGATGGTTAATCGGCCAAACTAGCTTAATGTTCGCATTACCGAAACTGACAATCTCATGATCGTTCAACCGTTTTAGAATGACACTTACGTCATTTTCAAACACCAGTGGCTGGGGAATATCAGCTAAGTCTTTCTTTTTGAGCGCATGACGATTGTCCTCATCGTGATTCCACTTTCCACCTAAAGGGCTGCCTCCTTCCATCAAGACACTGAAGCGTTTACGCATTTTACGATAGAAACCTTCCATTCGATGATGTCTGCCACCTTCGAACCATAGAGGAGTTCGTTGTGCTCAAGAAAAAAATGCTCGGTNTCATAGAGTCGGGAGGTGATCTCCAAGTCTCGAGTAAATTCACGTAGTTGAACATGCAGTCGATATTCATCAGGTTGCTGATATTCAAATACCTGACAAGCGCAGCGTTCAATGACAGATGAAAGCAATGCTGGCAAATCTTTATATCCCGAGCTTTCGTCCAAATTGAAGTACTTTACCCTATGTCCTGCCTGTCTTAGATTCTCCGCAAAATCCTCCATCGCGGCAAAGAAAGCACAAACTTTTTGAACATGATGCTTTACGTAGTTAGTTTCCTGCGTCAGTTCAGCCAAAATGTACAAGGTGTCAGGATCAGATTCCTTGAACCAAG
>NZ_LWFE01001426.1:0-882 GCF_001635675.1 Oleiphilus sp. HI0061
AGCATATGAGAAATGATGTGGCTGACTACATGCGTTATTACAACTTAGAGCGGCTCCATACTTCTAACGAAGATATGTCGCCAATCGAGTACGAAAACTCTTTAAGAAAAGTGTCCTGATTTAGTTGCGCAGAACACATTCTGCTTGACTCGTTTCACCAGTCAAACACCATTGCAGAAAAAACCAAGGAAACGAGAACGACAAGCGTTATCACCAATCTCAACCTCATGAACCAAGACTCCAACACCTCTTCCTCAAATAGCTTT
The DNA here is from genome assembly GCF_001635675.1 of Oleiphilus sp. HI0061. Lineage (NCBI taxonomy): Bacteria > Pseudomonadati > Pseudomonadota > Gammaproteobacteria > Oceanospirillales > Oleiphilaceae > Oleiphilus > Oleiphilus sp. HI0061. The sequence continues at coordinate 267 of NZ_LWFE01001426.1, forward strand.
CGATCAATCACCAGCAAATAGATAAAACAGAAGGCGAACACGAGCGAACTATAAATCGACTCACAAGACGCTGCTAACCAAGCTAGAAGAGTGACAAAATTACTGTGCAAGAAGAGATTGATGGATGCATCACGAAGCAGAAACAATCCCCAATGAATGCCCGCCAGGAAAGAGATGATCACAGCGGCATATATACGCAAAGCCAAGTTCAAATTAGTCTCGTGCATATCAGAAAGGAACAGATACATACTTGGGATCAAGTAAAAAGGGAGTGCTCCGGCAAAGGTCAAGGATATTGCGATACAACGCTTATTTTTGTTCATGTGGCAGATTAACTCCAAGTCTGAGTAAAACCGTTCATTAGGCACTGGCAGCGTTCGAACTGTTTTATTGTTGATACCAGTTTATAGATCTAGCTCTATTTAGATCGTTTCAATATTGTCTAGCAATGTCAGCGCTCTCTCGTGAATGAGCTGCTTTTCTTGATCAGATTTTTTAGCCCACTGCTTGGCGATAAAAGATAACCTTTGATTGTCGGCCAAGCGTTCTTCATGCCTTCCAAAAAAATCCCAGTAAAGAGCATTGAATGGACAGGCGTCGGGCGTTACCTTCTCTT
>NZ_LWFE01001427.1:0-2793 GCF_001635675.1 Oleiphilus sp. HI0061
GTTCGATTGATATGCCATCGGGTGAACGAATAAAGGCCATGTAGCCGTCTCTCGGAGGCCGGTTGATCGTTAATCCTTGTGACTGTAGTTTTTCACATAGCTCATAGATATTGTCGACAGAAAAAGCCAGGTGCCCGAAATTCCTACCGCCGGTGTAGTCTTCAGTGTCCCAATTGTATGTTAGTTCCAGGCAAGGGGCTTTGATAATTCTCGCTTCATCAGCATCGTCCGGTGCCGCAAGAAATACTAGTGTGAATCGGCCTTTCTCGCTGTCTTTGCGACTAATCTCAACGAGCCCTAGTTTATTGCAATAGAAGTCCAGAGAGGCTTCTAGGTCCTTGACACGAACCATAGTATGTAGGTATTTCATTTTTTAACTCCCGGCCTTTAAGTATCTGGTCTTAATCAAGTAAATCTGCAACATGCTCAGGGATCTCACGTGGTTCGCGGAAAATATCACTGACATGCACACCGTAAGTGCCCCGTTTTCGGTCTTCGAAAAACGTCTTCAAACTGCGTTTAACTGTTGGGAAAGCGATTTCATCCCAGGGGATATCTTGTTCGTCGAAGAGTTTTACTTCTAGGCTTTCTTGACCTGCAGCGTAGCTCTCCTGTTTTAGTTCAGCGAGAAAAAAGATATGTACCTGATCAATCTGCGGGACGCTGATCATAGTAAATAAGCCTTTTAGGTTTACCTTCGCTTCTGCTTCTTCCCAGGTCTCACGCATAGCGGCTTCTTCTGTCGTTTCCTGGTTTTCCATAAAACCCGCTGGCAGAGTCCAATAGCCTAAACGGGGTTCGATGGCGCGCTTGCATAATAATACCTTATCGCCCCAAGTGGGAATGGTGCCGGCAACAATATTCGGGTTCTGGTAATGGATATGTTCACAGCCTAAGCAGACGTAACGCTGTCGGTTATCATCTTCAGGAATCTTTTTCTCAACATCGTCGCCACAATGACTGCAGAATTTCATAGGTTTCTCACCAGTGATTTTTATTGAGGGGGCAGTATGCTAAAGTTTGGCTTAGTAAACAACTTGAGATCTTTATCTGAGTGAGCTTTTTTACTAGATCTGTCAACGAGCTCCTTATTCGCCACTTAAGTTTTGGAACCTCTAATCCCCAATGCAAATAATTAATTTACTGAGAGCGCGAATCGAGCAGCATCAGCCAAAAAATATTGTCGAAGAGTTACCNGAGGCAGGTATTCTAGTTCCCTTAACCCGCGAACCAGAGCCTCAGATTATTTTCACGCGCCGGGCGCAACATATGAATACACATAAAGGGCAGGTAGCCTTTCCGGGGGGGAAGTATGATGAGGAAGATACAACACTTGTTAATACTGCACTTCGAGAGTGTCATGAAGAGATTGGCGTCCACCCTGAACAAGTTGAGCTGCTAGGGCCTTTGAGTCAGGTGATATCCCTGCACGGTATTCGTGTTTCGCCTTTTGTCGGCCTGGTGGAGCCAGAGATAGAATTAAAGCCAAATCTAGATGAACTAGACAGTATTTTCAAAGTGCCGGTGAGTTTCTTTTTAAATGAAGAACCCGTGCGTCGTGATAGAATGACCTACAAAGGTCTGGCATTCTCTGTGCCAAGCTATGATTACCACCATCAGGGCGAGCGTTATGAAATTTGGGGCTTGTCTGCCGTGGTGCTTGTTGAACTGATGAATATTGCATTTGATGCGAACATAACAATTTTTGACGGTGAAGGTAAATGATCTACTCCTTGGGAAGCAAAAAACCAAAATTTATTGGTGACGCAGCGTTTGTTGCGCCAAACGCATCATTAATTGGCGATATCGAAGTCCATGAGGGTGCTAGCATCTGGTTTAATGTGGTGATTCGTGCGGATAACGATAAAGTTATCATTGGTGAAAATAGCAATATTCAAGACGGTTCTGTTCTTCATATTGACCCGGGCTTTCCCTTACAAATAGAGAAAAATGTGACGATTGGCCACAAGGTCATGTTGCACGGTTGCCATATCGGAGAGAATTCCTTGATTGGTATTAATGCCGTTGTACTGAATGGCGCGAAAATTGGTAAGAATTGTTTGATTGGCGCGAACGCCTTGATACCTGAAAATATGGTCGTGCCGGATGGCTCGATGGTGCTGGGTAGTCCTGGCAAGGTGAAACGTGCTTTAAGTGAGCAGGAGATTCAAATGCTCAGTCTAAGTGCAGCGCACTATGTTCAAAACGGTCAGCGCTATGAATCAGGGTTGATTCTGGAGGACTAAGTGTTTGCCTGTTAAGATCGACGTTTCACATTTTATGTTTTTATTAGAAAGTAGTTGCCGAATAGTCGTTAGCGAAGAGTAGTTGTATGCCAGAAGAAATGAATGAAGTCCCGTCTCCATGTGTCAGTATTTGTGCACTTGATGTAAATGATGTCTGTGTGGGTTGTCACCGCACGGGTGACGAAATATCCCGCTGGTGGGGCATGGACAATACTGAAAAGAAAAAAATACTAGAGCTCGCTAAAGAGCGCGAACAGAAATCCTATATCTAGATTTATCCTAACAACTGACAACAGGTTTATCAAAATGACTAGCATTGGCACGCCCTTATCGCCTACGGCAACAAAGGTATTATTTTGCGGCTCTGGTGAGCTGGGCAAAGAAGTGGTTATCGAATTACAGCGCTTTGGTGTCGAAGTGATTGCTGTGGACAGGTATGCCAATGCACCGGCGATGCAAGTCGCACATCGCAGTTACGTGATCGATATGCTTGACCCAAAAGCGCTTAGAGAGGTGGTCGAGAAAGAGCAACCACACTTAATTGTGC
>NZ_LWFE01001428.1:0-1155 GCF_001635675.1 Oleiphilus sp. HI0061
GAGGGCTAACCAGCCCTACTCAAAAACCTTATATTTTTTGATATACCTGAGTGCAAAAGGCGTCTCGATTAGCATATATGTCAGTAAACTAAACCAGAACCAGTTAGTCTCTAGAATGATCAACGATAACTTGAGGTCTTGACCTTGATATAAGCTGCCAACCACCAAGAGAGATATCACCATAGCAGCCAAGTCGTTCGTAAATAGTTTGTTCAAATCTCGCCCCGCAAACCGAGGATAAACGAACAAATAAGTAAGCGTCACCAATAGGAAATTGATCAATAAAATAAGAGCTTCAGCTTGCATAATCATTCCGATTCAAACTTGTAAACAGCCATCATACCTCGAACTGATAACAAAGTGACTAATAACAAACGTTAGTTGTAATAACGACACAATCTAAAAGCGACACTCCAAACCGGCCAAACTCTACTACACTAATATCACTACCGACATAATAACTAAGTTAGCCTGCTTTTTTGAAATCAGATATCTAGATTTGAATTGGCTTATAAACGGTTAGGTATATGAAGCGTACAAGTGCCACAATTAAAGCATTAACCCTGCTTTTGTTAGTCAGTTTCCATTCACTCTCTAAGGCTGAAACTATCCAAATAGCCAGTGGAGAATATCCGCCGTGGACCTCACAATCACTGCCGGGTGGAGGCTACATTAATCGTCTAGTTAGCGAAGCGTTTAAGCTCCACAACATTGACGTCAAATTTGACTATCTCCCTTGGAAAAGAGCCCTAGAAGCGACTCGAATCGGTAATTATCACGCCACGTCTTTTTGGGGGGAAAGTGAAGAAAGAAGACAAGACTTTCTCCATAGCCAAACGATCGAGAATATCTATTTTGTCTTTTTCTACACTAAAAAACGCTTTAACGGCCCGTTCAAATGGCAAAGCCTTGATGAACTAGGCCGTTTAAAAATTGGCGCTACGCGGAGCTATACTTATAACGATGAATTTTGGCGTTTATACAAGCAAGACAGGTTAAGAGTGTCAATTAGCAATACAGATATAGATAACTTGCGAAAACTAATCAGCGGAACAATCGACTTATTTCCTATCTCTGAATTCACAGGAAAGTACCTGCTTCATAGAAACTTTTCACCAGCTGAAATAGAATCGATCGGAATCAACACTAAAGCAC
>NZ_LWFE01001429.1:0-944 GCF_001635675.1 Oleiphilus sp. HI0061
GTGTTTATTGTGATCAATTCTGCCAAGAGGAAGAGTCACAACTAACCATGGAAATCTGTCGAGCGACCCTAGACATTCTTCTAATGGACTTCTTGCCACGGTTGACGGTTGTTCACGACTATGACGATGCCCTTATTACTGAGGCCTTTTATGTGGCGGGGATCTGATGATCGTGAATAAGTATTTACCCGACGACTATCTCGTTAATCAAGGTCGTTTCTTTTGGCTACCCTATTTGAGTCAATGGGGACGCTGGCGTATTCAGTGCATGGCCAATCCTGGACTACTCATGCGCGATATACGCCAAGGTAATGATCAAACGATTTTTGCGACGCATGCTGATCTAAACCGCCATAAATTCAAACCAGCCTTACGTCATTGTGCACAATGCAGTGCGCTTTTCTATCATAGCGATATCTATGATTATCCTTGGTTAACGAATTGCCCCATTCATGATACGACCTTAGGAAGTACTTGTTCGCGCTGCCACTCCCCATATCCCAAAACACGACAGGAAATTGCTACGCGCCATTGTCCTCAATGTGGTCGAGGTAGGGATGACCGCATTGAAAAAACACTCGCCTCAATCATCGAGGGCCAGGCATCCCTAGCAGAAAAAATTGACTCGACGGTTGGCTATTTGACTAACCTGATCACTAACATTGATGAAAAACTTCGCATGAAGCTTGGTGACGGCGTTTTTCAAGGTAGTTGTCGCCTGAGCATTTAAGCTGCTTGTTTTTCCTTCTCCGGGTTCAACTTAACGTCACCCACTTTCTCCCAGTTCCGCGTAGCTTTTGACCACCTTATTTGGTTCTTTCTTTTCATCTTGCGATAAAGCTCATCCCTCTTCGATAATATTTCTTCATCCAGACCTAAGTGCCTTTGCTCTGGGGTAACAAAGTTAATTCGACTATGCCGGTGCTCTGTGTTGTACCAAGTGA
>NZ_LWFE01001430.1:0-737 GCF_001635675.1 Oleiphilus sp. HI0061
TGTTCTGGCCTTGGTCATACCTATGTTGATTCCGAACTTTTCTCTCGCAGAAGAACCTCAAACTAAAGAAGAGCAATGCGCTCAATACGGCTCCTATCAAGATAGTGATGGTATTTGGCAAACATGCGACCCTGAGGAAACTGAATCCACTGATTAGTGATTCCGTTCCCTCACCAGTAACGCTATACGTCTTTTATATTCAACCTATTCGCACACCGGAGTCACCTATGTCACCAAGCGATAACAAAGTAGTCATTGGTAGCGAGGAGTGGTGCGCATTTCCCGAGCTAGGAATCCCGGCCATAAAAGCGCGTGTGGATTCGGGGGCAAAAACATCGTCTATTCATGCTTTCAACATTCAGCAATTTCGTAGAGATGGGGCTGCATGGGTGAGTTTTGAAGTGCACCCGCTTCAGAATAATCGCCGTACAGTTATCAGGTGTGAGCGCCCGATCATAGACAAGCGAGTTGTTAAAAGCTCTAGTGGCGTCTCAGAAACCCGTTTTGTTGTGCAAGCGCCACTAAAAATTGGTGAAATGATTTGGGAAGTAGAGTTAACGCTTGCTAATAGAGACTCCATGGGTTTCAGAATGCTTCTTGGGAGAGAAGCTATGGTAGGCCGGATGCTTGTTGACCCTGAACAAGAAGACTTGATGGGTGCAATTTCACAAGAAACAATCGATGGATATTATGGAAAAAAGGAACCTGAAAAGAGTGGTCTTAAGATCGCCCTGCTC
>NZ_LWFE01001431.1:0-341 GCF_001635675.1 Oleiphilus sp. HI0061
TGCCAAAGCCACAAACCTAAACACGCGTGGTTTTACACTTTAATAACATAGCTCTGAGTTTTAAGAGCAATATGGAGATATAAACAAGAATGGCCCGCCCTTCAGGATTCGAACCTGAGACCTTCCCCTTAGGAGGGGGACGCTCTATCCAGCTGAGCTAAGGGCGGAAAAATAGGCGCAGGAATAATAGCGAGCAAATGAGTCAGGCTCAAGTGGAAATTACACGTTGCAACAGATTATTCCCATACAATTGAAGCCAGGACTTGCGATACCCACTGTTACCTACGACTAGGACAGTGCCTTAACCTTCGTTTGTAAACTTTGGAAGCGTTTGTATTGCC
>NZ_LWFE01001432.1:0-843 GCF_001635675.1 Oleiphilus sp. HI0061
TTATATCTTTGTGCTGTTTTGCGCTAGCAAGTCATGCAAAAGAAATGTATAGCAATACGACTCAAGCGACCATCACAACCAACTTTGGCATTATCGAGCTCGACCTTTTTAAAGACCGCGTTCCCGTAACCGTTGCGAACTTCATCCGTTACGCTAACGAAGGCTTTTATAACAACACTATCTTTCATCGCGTTATTCCCAACTTTATGGTTCAAGGTGGCGGTTTTGATCAAAAAATGAGACGAAAGCCCGTCTCTTCGCCCATTAAGAACGAAGCTAATTCTCTTATTCCTAATTTACGCGGCACTATCGCCATGGCACGAACGAACGACCCGCATTCTGCGACTTCTCAGTTCTTCATAAATGTTAAAGACAATATGCAGCTTAATAAATCCGGGCACAACGCGGGTTATGCCGTATTTGGCAAAGTAACTAAAGGACTCGAAATAGCCGATAAGATATCTAAGGTCGCCACCAAGTCTGATGGTTATATGCGAGACATTCCCGTAGACACAATAATCATTCAATCAATTACAATTACCGAACCGAGCTCCGAGCCTGAAAGTCCGGCACCCACAGCCAAGCAATAGCAAGCCATAAAATATGAATAGAGAAGTCGACAATTTTTCGGTAGCTAATCTTGGCTGGGAAGGCGATATTCCAGCCTCGAAAGAATACGATGACGTTTACTTCTCGCTTGTTGATGGCCTTAAAGAGAGCCAATATGTTTTCATTGAAGCCAATCAACTCGCATCTAGACTAATAGGTGAAAGCCTCGCACTAAAACCCTTTATCGTCGCTGAAGCAGGATTTGGTACCGGGCTAAACTTTCTCTTAAGCTGG